>NZ_CP032348.1:0-265000 GCF_005222205.1 Azospirillum brasilense
TGTTGGCCCTGTGGTGGCGGCCGTCGCCTGCTCAAAGGCCGGGCGGTCTGCCCGCGATGGCGGCATGCGGGTGCATGCAAAATCCTCAAAACGAAAAAGCTTTTCTCCTGGCGGGCCAAACGAGCAAAATCATCCGTCCCAACCGCGAAGGCCCCGAGCAACCCTGATGACCATCGACGCCACCGACCGGAAGATCCTGGCCGCCCTTCAGGCCGACGCGACCCTGTCGCTCGCCGACCTCGCAAGCAGGTCGGCCTGTCCGCCACCCCCTGCTGGCGCCGCGTGCAACGCCTTGAACAGGAAGGCTATGTCCGCCGCCGCGTGGCCTTGCTGGACCGCGCCAAGCTGAACGTCGACGTGACCGTCTTCGTGGCCGTCCGAACCAGCAAACACTCGGCGGAGTGGCTGGAGGAGTTCCGCCGCGTGGTGGCCGACATACCGGAGGTTGTTGATCTCTACCGCCTGAGCGGCGAAATCGATTATCTGCTGCGGGTGGTCATTCCGGACATCAAGGCCTACGACGCTTTCTACCGAAAGCTCATCGAGCGCATCGAGCTTCAGGATGTCTCATCGATGTTCGCCATGGAGGAAATGAAGTCGACAACGGAAGTCCCTCTTTCTTACGTAAAGACCTAGAACAACTAGGATTTTACTTGTTGGTTTTCTTTTTAGACTCACGCTTCAGCAATTTTTGCGAAGCCCCTGTAGTGATTCTCAATATCGCATGGTTCGTATGAGAATTTTTTACTTTTTTGGCTGTAGCCATGCATCATCGTAGAAAATTTTTCTACAAATTAGGCGTTTTTCACAAAATTCATCCTGGGATTGGCAGCAAACCAGATGGGTCGGGTGTTTGTAAGCCCCGTCATGGCGTCCCCTTCCGCGCAGCAATCGCCTCGGCATCAAATCCCTCTCCCGCCCCGGGAGAGGGTGCCCGCGTAGCGGGCGGGTGAGGGTAGAACCGAGGATCAGGGCGCTGATTCTCGGCAGGCCCTCACCCTTCCCACGCTTCGCGCGGGCCCCTCCCTCTCCCGGGACGGGAGAGGGGATATCACATGCGAGTGTCTCGCCTCCCTCTGGGCCGGCGCTCCGCCCCCGTTGCCTATTGCCTGCGCAAAGCGGGCGGTCTATATGCGTCACGTCTCACTCAATGAGACGCTGAAACCGCCAGGGCAGGCGAACCTTGAAACGCGCAGCACTCAGACTCCCGACGCCGCCGCCAACGTCCCAGAAGACGCGGCCAAGCCGAAGGCGGCCGCCACAGACCGGACCTTCGCGATCCTGGAACTGGTCGCGTCGGCCTCCGGCCCGCTGGCGGTGAAGACCATCGGGGCGACGCTCGGCCTGCCCAAGCCGACCGCCCACCGCCTCGTCAACGGCCTGATCGAGAAGGGCCTTCTGGCGCGGGACCTGGAAACGCGCGACGTCATCATCGGCGTCGAGGCGGCGCGGCTGGCGGTCGGCATTCTGCGCGCATCGCTGTCCCGCGCGCCGGTCCGCTCCGTGCTGCGCGCGGTCAGCGCCGAGTTGGGGGAAACCTGCAACGTCGGCGTCCTCGACGGCGGCGACGTCGTCTATCTCGACGCGTGGAGGTCGAGCACTGGCCCCTGCGCCTCCAGTTCGGCGTCGGATCGCGCGTGCCGATGCACTGCACGGCCATGGGCAAGCTGTTCCTCGCCACGCTGCCGGACGGTATGCGCAGCCGCCTGCTCGCCTCCGGTCCCTTCTCCGCGCAGACCGCCCACACCTCACCGATCCGGACGCGCTGGCCGCCGAGCTGGAGCGCATCGCCGCGCGCGGCTACTCGCTCGACGACGAGGAGTATGTGGTGGGCGTGTTCTGCGTGGCCGTGCCGATCCTCTCCTCCACGGGCCGGATGGTGGCAGCCATCGCCGTGCAGGCCCCGAAGGTCAGACTGTCGCACGACCGCGTCGAGCAGGTCCTGCCCATCCTCCGCCGCGGCGCCGAGGCCCTGTCCGCGCAGTTCGGATAGTCCCTCCTACCCCCATCGTTCTTCAAAACCGGACGTTTCATCGCCCGAGCCGCGGGATGCCGGCCGGGCATGCCCCCGTATGTTCGGATAATTGGGCACACGAACTTTTTGGGCTTGCGCGACCCAGGGTCCTGTGAGTTAATGATACAAATCGTATCGCTGAGTGAGACCAAGAGGCCGGGCGATACGCTTCCAGTCACGGGGAGGAACGATGACGCGGAAGATCGCCTTGGGCTCCGCCCCGTTGCAGGAGCCCCGCGAACCGACCACCGAAGACGTTGCCGACACCAACGCTGCCGACAACAACTCCGCCGACCGCCGGCCCCTCGCCGACCGCGTCCTGGCCTTGCTGGACGCGGTGGCCGGGGCGGGGCAGCCGATGGCCGTCAAGGACATCGCCGAGAAGCTGGCCCTGCCGAAGCCGACCGCGCACCGGCTGATCGCCATGCTGGAGGAACGCGGCTTCCTCGCCCGCCCGATCGACGGCCGGCTGGTGACCGTCGGCCCGAAACTGCGCACCCTGGCGCTCAACACGCTGCGCAGCTCCCTGGGCCAGGCGCCGTCGCACGCCCGGCTGCGGGCGCTCAGCCTGGAGCTGGGGGAGACCTGCAACATCGGCGTGCTGGAAGGCGGCGACGTCGTCTATCTCGACCGCGTCGAGGTCGAAGGCTGGCCGCTGCGGCTGGAATTCGGCGTCGGTTCGCGGGTGCCGCTGCACTGCACGGCGATGGGCAAGCTGTTCCTCGCCTTCCTGCCGGAGCTGCCGCGGCGGCGCCTGCTGGATTGCCTGCCGCTGCCCCGGATGGCGGCGGCGACGCTGTGCGACCCGGCGCTGTTCCGCGCCGAGCTGGAGCGCATCGCCGCCTGCGGTCACTCCTTCGATGACGAGGAATACATGCCGGGCGTCTTCTGCGCGGCGGTGCCGATCCGCGACGGCGCGGGACGGATGATCGCCGCCCTGGCGGTGCAGGCGCCGAAAGTCCGGCTGTCGCGGGAATCGGTGGCCGACCGCCTGCCGGTCCTGCACCGCGCCGCAAGCGACATGGCCCGCGCGCTGGGCATCGACGCCGCCCCGGCCGAGCCGGCCCTCTCACCCTAAGGAAGACGGACGCCATGGCAAGGACGCTTGAGACGACCGCCGCCGGATGCCCGGCCCGGCTGATGGCGCGCAGCGCCGCCCTGGAGCCGGTTCCAACGGCGGTGGTCGCCGCAGGGTCGCCGGTTGCGCTGGAAAGCGCGCGGCGCGCCACCGATCTCGGCCTCATCGAGCCGGTGCTGGTCGGCGATCCGGCGGCCATCGCCGACAGCGCCCGCCGGATCGGCTGGACGCTCCACGGCGCGTGCGTGGTTCCGGCACGCGACGACGCGGCGGCGGCGCGGATCGCGGTGGCGCTCGCCCGCTCCGGCGACGTCGGCGCGCTGATGAAGGGGCACATCCACACCGACACGCTGATGCTCGCGGCCCTCGACCCGAAATGCGGGCTGCGCATCGGGCGCCGCTTCACCCACGCCTTCCACATGACGCTGCCGGGGTCGAGCCGCGAGCTGGTCATCACCGACGCGGCGATCAACGTGGCGCCGTCGCTGACGACCCGGCTGGACATCATCCGCAACGCGGTGGAGCTGTGGCGGCTGGTCGGCGGCAGCGACCCGCGCGTGGCGCTGCTGTCCTGCACCGAGGAGGTGACCGAGCGCGTGCCCTCCAGCATGGACGCCGACCGGCTGACCCGCCTGTGCCGGCAGGAGGTGCCGGGCGCGACGGTGTTCGGGCCGCTGGCGCTCGACCTCGCGGTGTCCGCCGAGGCGGCGCGGATCAAGAACCTGACCCACCCCTGCGCCGGAGCCGCCGACATCCTGGTGGTGCCGAACATCGAGACCGGCAACGCCCTGTTCAAGGCGCTGGTGCATTTCCTGGACGCGGTCGCCGCGGGCATCGTGCTCGGCGCTGCGGTGCCGATCGTCCTCACCTCGCGTGCCGACCCGCCGGCGGCCCGCATCGCCGCCGCCGCCATCGCCCAGATCGTCGCCGGGCGCCGCTCCGCCACGCCGGGCCCGCCCTATCCCGCCACCGCAGCCAAGGGAGGCGCCGCACCCGGCCTGCACGCCTGACGGTCAAAAATAAATCCTGGGAGGGAATGCAAATGCTCCGCAACGCCTTGACGCTCACCGCGGCGGTGGCCGCGCTGCTGACACCCGTCCTGTCATCCGCCCCCGCGCGCGCCGACGACTACCCATCGCGCCCCATCGAGGTCATCGCGACCTTCGGGGCCGGCGGCGGCGCCGATTTGATGGCGCGCCAGTTCGCCCGCCTCGCCGAACCGCATCTCCACGTCGCCATGCCCGTCGTCAACGTATCCGGGGCGTCGGGCAACGCCGGCCTGACGCGGGTCCTGACCAACCCGGCCGACGGCTACACGGTCGGCACGCTGATCGCGCTGTCCGTCTCCTCCTGGGCGTCGGGCCTGGGCACGGCGAAGCCGGACAATTTCGTCTATGTGGCGATGATGCAGAACTCGCCGTCGATGCTCTACGTCTCGAAGAACAGCCCCTTCAAGACCTACGAGGAGTTCGCCGCCCACGCCAAGGCCAACCCCGGCAAGCTGCGCGTCGCCACCTCCGGCTACGGCACGCAGGACGACATCACGCTGAAGTATCTGGGAAGCCAGGGCGTGCCGGTGACCAACGTCCCCTTCGCCCGCCCCTCGGAGCGCTACGCCTCGCCCATCGGCGGCCACACCGACGCGATCTACGAGGAGCCGGGCGACGTCGCCCAGTTCCTGAAATCCGGCGACCTGCGCCCGATCGTCGTGTTCGACAAGCAGCGCCACCCCTCCTTCCCCGACGTGCCCGCCTCGGCGGAGCTGGGGCTGGACATCGGCGACCTGCCCAACTTCCGCACGCTGGCGGTGCCCGCCAGCACGCCGCCGGAGCGCGTGCAGAAGCTGCACGAGGCCGCCGCCAAGGTGCTGGCGAGCCCGGAATGGAAGGCCTTCTGCGCCGACACCTTCACCTGCGTCGACACGCTGGTGACGCCGGACCAGGCCAAGGAGGAGGTGAAGGCCTTCTACGAGACGGTGAGGGGCTATCTGGACCGCTTCGCCACCAAGACCGTCGGCCAGACACCGGGCTGAGTCCGGTTCCAAATCCGCCCCACCCGTTTCATCGCTCCTCAGGGAGGGAACCGTGACTCCCCTGTCCCACGGTCTTCGCCGGCTGGCGACACCCGCGGCCCTGCTCACCGGGTCGCTTCTTCTCTCGCAACACATCGTGCGCGACAGCACCATGATCGCCGGCCTGCCGGACCCGGTGGGACCGACGGGATGGCCCCGGCTGATGCTGGGCGCGGTCGGGCTGTGCGCCCTGATCTGGATCGCCAAGGAACTCCTGGCGCTGCGGCGCGCGGTCCACCAGCAGAAACCGGTCGACGAGGAATACGAAGGCTACGCCAATGGCCGGGCCATGATCGGGCTGGGGCTGGTCGTCCTCTACGGCCTCGCCCTGCCGCAGCTCGGCTTTCCGGTCGCCACCCTCGCCTTCGTCGCTTTGTGGTGCGTCATCGGCGGCATCCGGCGCCCGCTGACGCTGGCTCTGGTCACCGGCATCGGCTGCGTGGTGCTGCTCTACGTCTTCGTCCTCCTCGCCCAGATGCCGCTGAACCGCGGCCATGGCGTCTTCGACGACTTCACCGTCGCGCTTTACCGCCTGCTCGGCATCTACTGAGCCGGCCACCGGAAGGATCGTCCCATGGATATCCTCGCCAATCTGGCCGGTGGCTTCGCCGGCGCCCTCGACCCGTACAATTTCGTCCTCCTCGTCTCGGGCCTGATGCTCGGGGTGGTGGCCGGCGCGCTGCCGGGCATCTCCTTCGTCAACGCCATGGCCATCGCCCTGCCCTTCACCTACCTGCTGCCGCCGGTCACGGCGATGTCCTTCCTCGGCGGCATCTATGTGGGTGGCGTGTTCGGCGGCTCGATCTCCTCGATCCTCATCAACATCCCCGGCACGCCGGCCTCGCTGCCAAGCTGTTGGGACGGCTACCCGATGACGCGCAAGGGCCTGTCCTCGCGGGCGTTGAGCATCGCCATCACCGCGTCCGCCTTCGGCGGGCTGGCCAGCGCGTTGCTGCTGACTTTCGGCGCCCCGCCCTTCGCCAGCTTCGCGTTGAAGTTCGACCAGCCGGAATTCTTCGCCGCCACCATCCTGGGCCTCGTCAGCGTCATCGCCATCGCCAAGGACGCGCCGCTGATGAGCGCGATCTCGATGTTCCTCGGCCTGCTGATCGGGACGGTCGGCGTCGATCCGATGTACGGCATGCCCCGCCTGACGTTGGGCGTCCCCGACCTGGAGAGCGGCATCAACTTCACCGTCGTGATGATCGGCCTGTTCGCCATCGGCGAGGTCGTGGACCTCATCTGCAAGCGGGCCGGCGGCGGCCGCTCCATCACCACGAAGCCCGGCAAGCAGGTCGGCCTGTCGGACCTGTGGCGGATCAAGTCCTCGATCCTGCGCGGCACCGGCCTCGGCTGCACCATCGGCGTCATTCCCGGCGCCGGGGCCACGGTGGGGGCGGTCATCGCCTACAGCGTGGAAAAGCAGGCGTCGGGTAAGGGTGACCGCTTCGGCACCGGCGTCGAGGAGGGGCTGGCGGCCCCGGAGGCGGCCAAGAACGCCACCACCGGCACCGCCATGATCCCGCTGCTGACGCTGGGCATCCCCGGCAGCGCCGCCACGGCGATCATGCTGGCCGCCATGTTGATCCACGGGCTGAACCCCGGCCCGCTCCTCTTCACCTCGAACGCCACGCTGGTCTACACGATCTTCGCCAGCATGCTGATCGCCAACCTGCTGATGATCGTCGCGGCGATGGGCGTGGCACGGGTCTTCTCGACGCTGATGCGCGTGCCGCCGGCCATTCTCGGCGCCTTCATCATCGTGCTGAGCGTCGTCGGCGCCTACGGCGTGCGCAACAACCTGTTCGACGTCTATGTCTGCCTCGCCTTCGGCATCGCCGGCTACGTCATGAAGCGCACCGGCTTCCCGCCGGCCCCGCTGGTGGTCGGCGTGATCCTGGGGCCGCTGTGCGAGCGCTACTTCCTCACCTCGCTCGCCAACTACGACGGCAACATGACGGTCTTCTTCACCCGTCCGATCAGCGGAACGATCCTGGCTCTGGCCATCGCCTTCCTCGTCTGGTCGATGTGGCCGTCGGGCAGGCCGCTGCTCCGCCGCCCGCCCAAGGACCAGCCTCACAAGGAGCCGCCGCAACGGGTGCTCAAAGCCTGACCGTCCGAACAAACGAACGAACCTTCAGGGAGAGAGACAAGCAACCATGGACAACATCATGCTCGACCGAACGCCGGCCAGCGCCGACCAGGAGGCCGTCGCCGCCCTCGTCGCCCACGCCCGCGCCGCCCAGCGCGCCTTCGCCGACGCGACGCAGGAGCGGGTGGACGACGCCGTCGCCGCGCTCGCCTGGGCCATCTACGAACCGGGCCGCGCCCGCGCCCTGGCGGAGCTGGCGGTGGCCGACACCGGCCTCGGCAACGTCGCGGACAAGGTCATCAAGAACCAGCGCAAGACCTTCGGGACGCTGCGCGACCTGATGCGGGTGCGCACCGTCGGCGTGATCGAGGAGGACACCGCCAAGGGCATCGTCAAAATCGCCAAGCCGCTGGGCGTCGTCGGCGCCGTCACCCCCTCCACCAACCCGGCGGCCACGCCGGTCAACAAGGCGATGATGGCCGTTAAGGGCCGCAACGCCATCATCATCGCCCCCTCCCCCATGGGCTCCGCCGCCACCGGCCGCACGGTCGAGCTGATGCGGGCCGAGCTGGCGCGCATCGGCGCGCCGGAGGATCTCGTGCAGATGATCCCCACCCCGATCACCAAGGGCCTGACCCAGGCGCTGATGGAGGCGGTCGACCTTGTCGTCGTCACCGGCTCCCAGGACAACGTACGCCGCGCCTATTCCAGCGGCACCCCGGCCATCGGCGTCGGGGCCGGCAACGTTCCGGTCATCGTGGACGAGAGCGCCGATCTGGCCGAGGCGGCGCGCAAGATCGCCGCGTCGAAGACCTTCGACAACGCCACCTCCTGCTCGTCGGAGAACGCGCTCGTCGTCCTCGATTCCGTCTACGACGCGACCATCGCGGCGCTGGAAGAGGCCGGCGCCTATCTCTGCACGGCGGAGGAGCGGGAGCGCGTGCAATCCCGCCTGTGGGAGAACGGCAAGCTGAACCGCAAGCTGATCGCCAAGGACGCCGCCGTCCTGGCCGAGGCGTTCGAGCTGGCGCCCAAGGCGCGCGAGGCCCGCTTCTTCCTGGTGGAGGAATCCGGCGTCGGCAAGGCGCACCCCTTCTCCGGCGAGAAGCTGTCGCTGGTGCTGGCCGTCTACCGGGTGCCGGACTTCGACGCGGCGGTCGATCAGGTCCGCAAGATCCTCGACCACCAGGGGCGCGGCCATTCCTGCGGCATCCACACCAAGGACGAGGCCCACGCCAAACGGCTGGCCGACGAGCTTGACGTGGTGCGCGTGCTGGTCAACTTCGCCCACACCTTCGGCAACGGCGGCGGCTTCGACAGCGGGCTGAACTTCACCCTCTCCATGGGCTGCGGGAGCTGGCAGAAGAACTCCATCTCCGAGAACCTGAGCTGGAAGCACTTCGTCAACATCACCCATCTCGTCCGCCCGATCCCGGAGGACAAGCCGAGCGAAGAGGCCCTGTTCGGCCCCTTCTGGTCCCGCCACGGACGCTGACGGAGGCGACGATGAACTTCGAGGAACAGGCCGGAAAATCCGTGCTCGCCCGCGCCGGGGTGAGCGTCCCGCAGGGGCGCCTCTGCGCCAGCGCGCAGGAGGCCGAAGCCGCCGCCCGCGCCATCGGGCCGGTGGTGGTCAAGGCGCAGGTGCCGACCGGCAAGCGCGGCAAGTCGGGCGGCGTCAAGCTGGCCGCCACGCCGGAGGAGGCCGCAGCATCCGCGCAGGCCATCCTGGGCATGGAGATCGGCGGCTTCCCGGTCGCCCGCGTCCTGGTCGAGGAGCAGGCGGCCATCGCCCGCGAATTCTACGCCGCGGTGCTGAACGACCCAGCCAGCCGCAGCCCGCTCGTGCTGTTCTCCACCGAGGGCGGCATGGACATCGAGGAGGTCGCGGCGACCCGGCCCGAATCCCTGCGCCGCATGGCGGTGGACATCCGCAAGGGCTTCGGCCCGGCGGACGCGCGCCGCCTGCTGCTTGGGCTGGATCTCGGCGAGGCCGCGGTGCCGGTGGCGGCGATGCTGGTCGATCTCTACCGCGTCTACCGCCAGCACGACGCCGAGCTGCTGGAAATCAACCCGTTGGCCCTGCTCGCCGACGGCCGCGTCGTGCCGCTGGACTGCAAGCTGACGGTGGACGATGCCGCCCTCTACCGGCAGGCGGACATCGCCGAACTGGGCGCCAAGGAGCCGCTGTCGGCGCTGGAGGAGCGCGGGCGGGCGCTCGACCTCAAATTTATCGAGCTGGAGGGCAACGTCGGCGTTCTGGCGAACGGCGCCGGCCTGACCATGACGACCATGGACGTGGTCAGCCACGCCGGCGGGCGCCCCGCCAACTTCCTGGAGATCGGCGGCGAGGCCTACACCAAGGGGACGGAGGCGCTGGACCTCGTGCTGTCCAACCCCGGCGTCAAAAGCCTCGTCGTCAATTTCTGCGGCGCCTTCGCCCGCACCGACGTGATGGCCGGCGGCGTGATCCAGGCCTGGAAGACGCTGAACCCCACCATCCCCGTCTTCTTCTCCATCCACGGCACCGGCGAGGACGAGGCCGTGCGCATGGTGCGCGAGGAGCTGGGGATCGAACCCTACGACCGGATGGAAGACGCCATTTCGGCAGCCGTGGAGGCCGCGCGATGATCGTACGCAAGAGCGACCGGGTCCTGGTGCAGGGCATCACCGGCAAGCAGGGCACCTTCTGGACCGAGCAGATGCAGGCCTACGGCACCACCGTGGTCGGCGGCGTGAACCCGAAGAAGGCCGGGCAGAACCATTGCGGCGTGCCCATCTTCGCCACCGCGAAGGAGGCCATGGCGAACGGCGGCTTCGACGTGTCGGTGATGTTCATCCCGCCCGCCGCCGCCAAAGCCGCCGCCATCGACGCCATCGAGGCGGGGGCGAAGACCGTCGTCTGCCTGACCGAGCACATCCCGTCGCACGACGTGATGGAGATGCACGCCGCAGCGGCGGAGCACGGCACCCGCATCATCGGGCCGAACACCGCCGGCATCGTGACGCCGGGCGAGGGCTTCGTCGGCATCATGCCCGCCTTCAACCCGCGCGTCTTCCAGCCGGGCCGGGTCGGCGTCATCTCGCGCAGCGGCAGCCTGGGCACGCTGGTCTGCCTGAACCTCGTGCGCGGCGGCCATGGCCAGTCGGCCTTCCTCGGCATCGGCGGCGACCCGATGATCGGCACAACGACCAAGGACGCGCTGGCCGCCCTGATCGACGATCCGGGCACCGACGCCATCGCGCTCGTCGGCGAGATCGGCGGCAGCATGGAGGAGGAGGCGGCGGAGCTGGTGGCGAAGACGGACAAGCCCGTCGTCTCCTTCATCGCCGGCCGTGCCTCCCCGCCGGGCAAGAAGATGGGCCACGCCGGCGCCATCGTGACCGGCGACCGCGGCAGCTACGCCTCCAAGCGCGGCGCGCTGGAACGCGCCGGGGCCGTGGTGGTGGACGTGCCCGGCGACCTGCCGGCGGCCCTCGACGCGCTGATGGCTGAGGCCGCGAAACGGTCGGGCGCGCAACGGCTCGCGGACTGACTGCGCGGCAGCACTTTCGAAGAACGGCACGGCAGCACAGCCCCCCTCTCCTGGCCCCCTCTCCCGGCCCCCGCCGGGAGAGAACGGGGGAGGCATTCCGGAAGGGAACGGAACAGGATGGCGAAGATCGACGACGTCGGCGGCCAGCGCGCGCGCGGGTTCGCCTTTACCCAGGGCTTCCAGCGAAGGAGCGGGCCGGCGGCGCCCGAGGACGCGCGCGGCTGGCTCGACCGCTACCAGTCGCCGCGCGAGGAACTGAACCCCTCGCCGACCGTCTCCGACACGGTCAAATACACCACCTGCTACATGTGCGCCTGCCGCTGCGGCATCAAAGTGCACATCAAGGACGGCCAGCTCCGCTTCATCGAGGGGAACAAGGACCATCCGGTGAACCACGGCGTGATCTGCGCCAAGGGGTCCGCCGGCATCATGACCCAGAACTCCCCGGCCAAGCTGCGCAAGCCCCTGCTGCGCACCGGGGAGCGGGGCACCGGCGAGTTCCGTGAGATCGAGTGGGACGAGGCGCTGACCATCCTGACCGAGCGCCTGTCCAAGATCCGCGACAGCGACCCCTGCAAGCTCGCCTTCTTCACCGGACGCGACCAGAGCCAGTCGCTGACCGGCTTCTGGGCGGCGCAGTTCGGCACGCCCAACTTCGCGGCGCACGGCGGCTTCTGCTCCGTCAACATGGCGGCGGCGGGCATGTACACGCTGGGCGGCAGCTTCTGGGAGTTCGGGGAGCCGGACTGGGACCACACTCGCTACCTGCTGCTGTTCGGCGTGGCCGAGGACCATGACAGCAACCCGATCAAGATCGGCCTGTCGAAGATGAAGGCGCGCGGCGCCAAGATCGTCTCCGTCAACCCGATCAAGACCGGCTATTCCGCCATCGCCGACGAGTGGGTCGGCATCCGTCCGGGCAGCGACGGGCTGTTCGTCTTCGCCCTGATCCACGAGCTTCTGCGCGCCGACCGCATCGACGCCGAGTATCTCGTCCGCTACACCAACGCCCCCTGGCTGGTCATCCAGGACCCCGGCGCCCCCGACGACGGCCTGTTCGCCCGCGACGCCGACGGCGCCCCGCTGGCCTGGGACGCGGTGGAGCAGCGCACCGTTCCCGCCACGCAAGCCGGCATCCGCCCGGCGCTCGTCGGCGCCGTCACCCTGCCGGACGGGCGGCGGGCCGTGCCCTCCTTCCATCTGCTGGCCGAACGCTACCTCGACCCGCAGCACGCGCCGGAGGCGGTGGCCGAGCGCTGCGGCGTCCCCGCCGACACCATCCGCCGCATCGCCGCCGAGATGGCGCACCTCGCCTTCCAGGAGACGCTGACCATCGAGCAGCCCTGGACCGACTGGGCCGGGCGGCGCCACGAGCGGATGGTCGGGCGGCCCATTGCCATGCACGCCATGCGCGGCATCTCCGCCCATTCCAACGGCTTCCACACCTGCCGGGCCATCCACATCCTGCAAATCCTGCTGGGCACCATCGACGTGCCGGGCGGCTGGCGCTACAAGTCGCCCTACCCCCGCCCCGCCCCGCCGGGTCCCAAACCCGCCGGCAAGCGCGGCGAGACCGGCCCCGGCAAGGCCATCCACGGGATGCCGCTCGGCTACCCCATGGGACCGGAGGACCTGCTGGTCGGCGAGGACGGGCAGCCGCTGCGTATCGATAAGGCCTTCAGCTGGGACGCGCCGCTGTCGGTGCACGGCCTGATGCACATGGTGGTCGCCAACGCCTGGGAGGGCGACCCGTACCGCGTCGACACGCTGTTCATGTACATGGCCAACATGGCCTGGAACTCGTCGATGAACACGTCCGAGACGATGCGGATGCTGTCCGACAAGGACCCGGACAGCGGCGAGTACCGCATCCCCTTCATCGTCTATTGCGACGCCTACGCCTCGGAGATGGTGGCCTACGCCGACCTCGTGCTGGCCGACACCACCTACCTGGAGCGGTGGGACTGCATCTCGCTGCTCGACCGCCCGATCGGCAGCGCGCACGGCCCCGGCGATTCCATCCGCCAGCCGGTGCTGACCCCCGACCGTGACGTGCGGCCCTTCCAGGACGTGCTGATCGAGCTGGGCGCGCGGCTCGGCCTGCCGGCCTTCGTCCGGGAGGACGGCAGCCCGCGCTACCCCGGCGGCTATCCCGACTACATGACCAACCACGAGCGCAAGCCCGGCATCGGCCCGCTGGCCGGCTGGCGCGGCGCCGACGGGAAGGACGCCGGCAAGGGCGCGCCCAACCCGGACCAGCTCGACCGCTACGTCCGCAACGGCTGCTTCTGGCATTTCGAGCTGCCGCCGGAGCAGCACTATTTCAAGCACGCCAACCAAGCCTATCTGGAAACCGCCACCCGCATGGGCTTCCTCGACAAGCCGGAGCCGGTGATCCTCCAGCTCTATGTCGAGCCGCTCCAGAAATTCCGCCTTGCCGCGCGCGGGCACGGCGCGGTGGTGCCGCCCGCCGACAAGCGGCCGCGGGTGGAGACCTACTTCGACCCCCTGCCCTTCTGGTATCCGCCGCTGGAGGAGGAGGGGCTGGACGTGAGCGCCTTCCCGCTGCACGCGGTCACCCAGCGCCCGATGCCCATGTACCATTCCTGGGGCTCGCAGAACGCCTGGCTGCGGCAGATCCTGGCGCGCAACAGCCTCTACATCGCGCGCTCCACCGCGGAGGCGCTCGGCCTCGCCGACGGCGACTGGGCCTGGGTGACCAGCCCGACCGGGCGCATCCGGGTGCCGGTCCGTCTGATGGATGGGGTGGAGGCCGGGACGGTGTGGACCTGGAACGCCATCGGCAAGCGCTCCGGCGCCTGGAACCTGTCCACCGACGCGCCGGAGGGGACCAAGGGCTTCCTGCTCAACCACCTGATCTCGGAACTGCTGCCGGAGCGCAACGGCTACCGCCACGCCAACGCCGACCCGGTGACCGGGCAGGCCGCCTGGTACGACCTGCGCGTCCGTGTCGAGAAGGCGTCGCCGAAGGAGCGCGCCGAGACCATGCCGCGCTTCCCCGCCCAGGCCATGCCGCCGGGCGTCGAGCCGCCGCCCGCCATCCTGCGCACCGGCGCCGCCTTCCGTCCCACATCTCGGGGAGTGCGGTCATGACGAGCCTTCCCAACCGCGAGCCCGGCGCCCCCCGGCTGGGGCTGGTCATCGACCTCGACACCTGCGTCGGCTGCCACGCCTGCGCGGTGGCCTGCAAGCAGTGGAACGACGGCGGCCACATGGCGCCGCTGACCGATACCGACGCCTACGGCGCCGGCCCGGACGGGGTGTGGTTCAACCGTATCCACAGCTTCGAGGCCGGAACCGGTGACAGCGGCTGCGGGTCGCGCACCACCAACTTCCCGCGCTCCTGCCTGCATTGCGAACAGCCGGCCTGCGTGACCGTCTGCCCGACCGGCGCCTCCTACAAGCGGGCCGAGGACGGCATCGTGCTGGTCAACGAGGATTTGTGCATCGGCTGCAAGCTCTGCTCCTGGGCCTGCCCCTACGGCGCGCGGGAGTTCGACCAGGACGTCGGCGTGATGAAGAAATGCACGCTGTGCATCGACCGCATCCACAACGAGACGCTGGCGGAGACGGAGCGGGTGCCGGCCTGCGTCATGGTCTGCCCGACCTCCGCCCGGCATTTCGGCGACCTCGCCGACCCGTCCTCCGCCGTCTCGAAGCTGGTGGCGGAGCGCGGCGGCTACGACCTGATGCCGGAGCTGGGCTACGAGCCGACCAACAAGTACCTGCCGCCCCGCCCCCGCCCCACCCTGGCGCTCGACGAGCGCGTCACCAAGGACAGCGCCAACGACGATTTGCCGCTCCACGGCCTGCTGAAATGGGCCGACCGCATCCTGGCGCGCTGAGGGAGGGAATCCGATGCATCCGGCCTTCTCCATCATCTTCTTCACCAGCGCGGCGGGCGCCGGCTACGGCCTGCTCGCCCTGCTCGGCCTGCTGGCGCCCTTCGGCCTGCTGCCGGCGAGTCCGCTGTTCGGCCTCGCCGCCCTCGCCCTCGCCTTGGGGCTGGTGGTGGCCGGGCTGCTGTCCTCGCTGGCCCATCTCGGCCGGCCGGAGCGGGCATGGCGGGCGCTGTCGCAGTGGCGCAGCTCCTGGCTGTCGCGCGAAGGCGTCGCGGCGGTCGCCACCTTCCTGCCGGCGGGCGTCTTCGCCATCGCTTGGCTCTTCTTGGGGAGCGGTGTGGCGGGGGTCGCCGGCTGGATCACCGCGGCGATGGCGGCGGTCACCGTCTATTGCACGGCGATGATCTACGCTTCGCTGAAGCCCATCCGCCAGTGGGCCAACCCGTGGGTGCCGCGCACCTATCTGGCGCTGTCGCTGATGACCGGGGCGCTGCTGCTGAACGCGCTGCTGGGCGTGGCGGGGCAGGCGGCGGGCTGGTCCTCCCTGCTGGCCTTGGCGTCGGTGGGGCTGGCCTGGGCGGCCAAGGAGGGGCACTGGCGGCACTGCGCCACCGCCCACCCCGTCAGCACGGCGGAGACGGCGACCGGCCTCGGTCACAATGGATTGGGTCACATCGGGCGGGTCCGCCTGCTCGACGCCCCGCACAGCGAGGACAATTACCTGCTCAAGGAAATGGGCTTCCGCGTCGGGCGCCGCCACGCCGTCCGCCTGCGCCTCATCACCCGCGTCGCCGCCTTCGCCCTGCCGGCGGCGCTGAGCCTCAGCGCGCTGGTCGCCGGTCCCGGCGCCCTGTCCGGCACCCTGGCGCTGCTGGCCGTTGCCGCCGCCGCGCTGGGGGTGATCGCCGAGCGCTGGCTCTTCTTCGCCGAGGCGAAGCACACCGTGACCCTCTTCTACGGCGCCGGGGAAGCCTGAGCCCGCCACTCTGGCCCCGCCTCTTCACCCCTCAATCGGGAAAGGAGCAGACATGCCGCAGGACCACACCGATCACGGCTCCGCCCTGGCCCTTCTCATGACCCGCGCCAAGGCGATGGACGCCCGGAGCCTCTACATCTGCGGCTCGCCCTCCTGCCCTCGCGTCGGCTTCCGCTCCGGTCCGGGCATCGTCTACGAGCCGCTGTCCGCCGGCCTCGCGGGGCACCTTCTCGACCGCTTCGCGGTGGACGGCCACGGCCTGAGCCAAGGGCTGCTCGTCTGGAGCGGGCGCCATTACCGCTGGTTCGCCATGCCGATGCCAGAGGGGGCCGACGGCTACGCCCCCCTGATCGCCGTGCACCGACCCGCCATTTGTCCCGGCCCCGGCGAGCGGGCCATGCCGCGCGTGATCGCCGGCTGACCGCCCCGCCGCCCTACTCCCCAATCCATGCAACGAGGATGCGCACCATGAAAATGACCACCGAGGAAGCGTTCGTGAAGGTCCTTCAGATGCACGGCATCCGGCACGCCTTCGGGATCATCGGTTCGGCCATGATGCCGGTCTCCGACCTCTTCCCCAAGGCCGGCATCCGGTTCTGGGACTGCGCGCACGAGACCAACGCCGCCCTGATCTGCGACGGCTACAGCCGGGTCACCGGCGAGATGGCCATGGCCATCGCCCAGAACGGCCCCGGCGTGACCGGCTTCGTCACCTCCATCAAGACCGCCTACTGGAACCACACGCCGATGCTGCTGGTGACGCCGCAGGCCGCCAACAAGACCATCGGCCAGGGCGGTTTCCAGGAGGTCGAGCAGATGGCCATGTTCCGGGAGATGGTCTGCTATCAGGAGGAGGTGCGCGACCCCAGCCGCATGGCCGAGGTGCTGAACCGCGTCATCGAGAAGGCGTGGCGCGGCTGCGCCCCGGCGCAGATCAACGTGCCGCGCGATTTCTGGACCCAGGTCATCGACGTCGAGCTGCCGCAGATCGTCCGTCTGGAGCGCCCGGCGGGCGGGCGGCAGGCCATCGCCGAAGCGGCCCGCCTGTTGTCGGAGGCGAAGTTCCCGGTCATCCTGAACGGCGCCGGAGTGGTGATCGGCGGGGCCATTCCGGACAGCATCGCGCTGGCGGAGCGGCTGGACGCGCCGGTCTGCTGCGGCTACCAGCACAATGACGCCTTCCCCGGCAGCCACCCGCTGTCGGTCGGGCCGCTCGGCTACAACGGGTCCAAGGCGGCCATGGAGCTGATCGCCAAGGCCGACGTCGTGCTGGCGCTCGGCACCCGGCTCAACCCCTTCTCGACCCTGCCCGGCTACGGCATCGACTATTGGCCGAAGGACGCGCGGATCATTCAGGTGGACATCAACCCCGACCGCATCGGCCTGACCAAGAAGGTGTCGGTCGGCATCTGTGGCGACGCCCGCCAAGTCGCGCAGCAGATCCTGGCGCAACTCGCCCCCGGCGCCGGGGACGCGGGCCGGCTGGAACGCCGCGCGCTGATCCACCAGACCAAGTCGGCGTGGCTGCAGCTCCTGTCCTCGCTCGACCATGAGGAGGACGATCCCGGAACGAGTTGGAACGCCGAGGCGCGCGAGCGCGAGTCCGACCGCATGTCGCCGCGGCAGGCGTGGCGCGCCATCCAGGCCGCCTTGCCGGCGGACGCCATCCTCTCCACCGACATCGGCAACAACTGCGCCATCGGCAACGCCTACCCCACCTTCGAGGAGGGGCGGAAGTATCTGGCGCCGGGCATGTTCGGCCCCTGCGGCTACGGTTTCCCGTCGATCGTCGGGGCGAAGATCGGCTGCCCGAACACGCCGGTTGTGGGATTCGCCGGTGACGGCGCCTTCGGCATCTCGATGAACGAGATGTCCTCCATCGGGCGCGAGGGATGGCCGGCGGTCACCATGGTGATCTTCCGGAACTTCCAGTGGGGGGCGGAGAAGCGCAACACGACGCTGTGGTTCGACAACAACTTCGTCGGCACGGAGCTGAACCCCAAGCTCAGCTACGCCAAGGTGGCCGAGGGTTGCGGCCTGAAGGGCGTCACCGCGCGCACCCAGGACGAGGTCACGGCAGCCCTGCGCCAAGCCATCGAGGACCAGGGGCGCGGCATCACCACCTTCGTCGAGGTGATCCTGAACCAGGAGCTGGGCGAGCCCTTCCGCCGCGACGCCATGAAGAAGCCGGTCGCGGTCGCCGGCATCGACCCGTCGGACATGCGCCCGCAGCAGGCCGTGTAAGGCGAAGCACAGCACCATTCACGCGGTGCTTCTTTGAAATGAGTTGCAGGGGCCTTGCCCCCACCCTGACCCTCCCCCGCTCACGCAGGGGAGGGAATTTTTTTTGCCCCCTCCCCTGCGCAGCGGGGGAGGGTTGGGGTGGGGGCAAGACTGTCCAAAATCGACGCTTTGGGGTGTTCCGCATTTCGACTTCGAAAGCGCTCAAGGGTTGTGGGATTTCTTAACATCTGCAACCTAAAGGCGCTTTCGATTTCGAAAGTGGTTACTCCTCCAGCAGATCGTCGATGCGCATCCGCAGGTCCCGCAGCAGCTCCCGATGCTCCTTCTGCATCGCATTGCTGACCGCGTCGATGGCCTTCAGCTCCTTCTCGATGCGGTTGATCGAGCGGCCGAGCACACGCATCGGCTCCACCGAGCCCGGCGCCTTGGACGCCCGCGCCGCGCGCACCGACTGCACCGTCAGCCCGCCGGTGCGCGCCGACTGCCACAGCCGCCGCACCTCCCCTTCGTCGCCGACGAAGGCCAGCTCGACCAAGGCGGAACGGGACACCGCGTCGGGGTTCTCCCGATACTCGCGGAGGATGTCGGTGGGCAGATCCAGAACCTTCAGCCGCTTCGACACCTCGGCCTCCGAGCAGCCGAGCACCGCGGCGACCTCCGCCTGGGCGTAGCCGTGGCTGTCGATGAGCTGGGTCAGGCCGCGGGCCAGATCGATGGCGTCCAGGTCCACGCGCTGGACGTTCTCGATCAGCGCGATCTCCTCCGCCTTGCCCTTGGTGATGATGGCGGCGATGGTCGGGCGGCCGAGCATCTGGTGGGCGCGCAGGCGGCGCTCCCCGGCCACGAGGCGATAGACGCCCTTCTCCGCCGTCTCCTGCACCAGCACCGGCTGCTGCAGCCCGTGGCGCTCGATGGAGGCGGCCAGCGAGGCGAGCGCCGTTTCGTCGAAGACGGTGCGCGGCTGATTGGGGTCGGTGCGGATAGCGGCGACGTCGACCTCGATCAGCCGGGGCAGGGCACCGGTCAGCCCGAACAGCCGGTCGGTCTCCGGAGCCGGGGCGGTGTTCTTCGCTTGCAGGACCGTGGCGGCGGTCTGGCGGGTCAGCTTCTTAGGCGGCATCGGACGACTCCCGGATGCGTCCGGTGGCCTTCAGCAGGGCACCGGCGATGGCGGCGTAGCTTTCCACGCCCGGCGCGCCGATGTCGGCGTCCAGCGTGATGACGTTGGCCCCGGCGGCCTGCGCGTAGATCGTCGCGCGCGGCACCGGCGGGAAAACCCGGTAATCCTCGCCCCACAGCCGGCCGATGTCGTCCAGCGAGGAGCGGTCCTGGGTCTGGCGGGGATTGAGCATGGTCGGCAGCACGCCCAGCACCCGCAGGTTCGGGTTCAGCCGTCGCTGGATCTTCGTCACCGTGTCCAGGAAGGCGTTCACGCCGAGGATGGCGTGCGGCTCCGCCTGACAGGGGATCAGCACATAGTCCGCCGCGGTCAGCGCGTTGATGGTGACCGCCCCCAGGTTCGGCGCGCAGTCGATCAGGATGAAATCATAGTCGCCCCGCACCGCGTCCAGCATTTCCGCCATGGCGGTCTGGGCGTTGGTCAGGTTGCCGGGCAGTTCGGTGTCGGCGCTGGCGAGCGCGATGCTCGAGGGCACGACGTCCAGCCCCTCGACGTTGGTCGGGCGGATGACCTCGGCCAGCTTCGCCTTTCCCATCAGCGCGTGGTAGAGCACCCTGCCCTGCTCGGTCAGCGCCACCACGTCGGTTTGCGGCACGCCGACATGGACCGTGGCGTTGCCCTGCGGATCGGCGTCCACCAGCAGCACGCGGTTGCCGGACCGGGCCAGCATGAAGGCGACGTTGATCGAGGTCGCCGTCTTGGCCGTGCCGCCCTTTTGCAGGCCGACGGCGATGGTCGTTCCGGCGCGCGGCGCCTCGGTCGCCGGCTGCTCCAGGGAGAGCAGCAACAGCCGGCCCAGCACGTCGCGGGGCAGGGGCTCGCGCCCCGTTTCCCACTTGCTGAGCCGCTGCTTGTCGTAGCGGCGGCCGGTCAGTTCGTTCACGAACGCGGCCATCTGCGTCTGGGTGAGGCCGCGCCTTTCGCGCAGCAGCTTCAAATCGTCGCCGGTCATTGCCCCCTCGTCGCGCCATTGTGCCGGAGTCGTCCCGGAAGCTATCAAGTCGTCCCAACCCCCGCAATGGGTGTCTACCCGCGTTCCGGAGCAGCCGGCACTGGCGGAACATGGCCTCTCCAGTGCATAACTAAGGCATACGGGGCCGGCGGCGGTTCCGGGGCTATGGGGTTTGCGCGAATGGCGGCGAACTGGTCGGTGCGGCAACTGGTGTGTCAGGCGCATGGCTGCGAACTGGCCGTGTCATGGCGGACCGATGGGCGCTGGACCTGGACCGTGTCGGTGGCCGGGGAGCGCATCGCCGTCGGGATCGCCCAATCGCAGGACGGAGCCCAGGATGCCGCCGCCAACGCGGCGGAACGCCACGCCCGCGCGGATGGCATCATCCAACTGACGATGTTCTGACAGCGGAATCGTCAAAACCCCGCTCGCGGCGTCGAATTGGGCGTATTGCGCCGCAGCATTCGGGTCGATACGGGCGTAGCCCATACAATCCTCAGAAAAAGCGCTTAGCCACAGAGAATAATCCAGTGGGATTTTGCGCGAACCCATCAGGGTTTGTGTGATTTTCCCGTGCGTCTCCTATTGTTTGTGGACGATCGCAAAGACCGTAGGCCGCGCGTGATCTGCCTAGGACCTTCCGCGGAGCTTCGACCTTTGACGATCCGACGGCTCTGGCCTCCGGCCAGGGAAGCGGGACGGGCGGGGTTCCACGTCCGCACCGGTTGTGCCCATTCGACCAACCACGCGAGAGGTTCGACGTGACTTCGCTGGGGAGACGCCAGATTCACACCGACGCATTTGGGGGCGATTGCCTGGACGCTTCACCGGCTGTCGAGATCGACCGTATGGACCGCGGCGGCTGGTACGCCGTCATGAACGGCTTCGACGACGCCAACATCTTCCAGACCTGGGATTTCGGGCGCATCGCCCATCCAGGCCGCGACCTCAGCCACATCGTGCTGCGCCGGGACGGCCAGCCGATCGCCGCGGCGCAGTTGCTGGTCCGCCGGGTGCCGGGCATCGGCGGCATCGCGCTGGTCATGTGGGGACCGCTGTGGCGCCCCAAGGGCCGCCAGGCCGACCCGGAGGCGTTCCTGGCCATCATGGAGGCGATGAAGGCCGAATACAGCGTCCGGCGCGGGCTGTTCCTGCGCGTCCTGCCGCGCGTCGAGGACGGGGCGGGGGAGGGCGCCCACGCGCTGTCCGCCATGGAGTCGCTGGGGATGCGGCACAGCGACGCCAAGGCTCCCTACCGCACCTTCATCATGGACCTGACCCGCGACGAGGCGACGATCCACAAGGACCTGTCGCGCCACTGGCGCCGCGGCCTCGCCAAGGCCGAGGGGGCAGGGCTGGACGTCGTCGAGGGCTCCTCGCCGGAGATCCTCGACGCCATCGACGACCTGTTCATCCAGACGCAGCGCCGCAAGGGCTTCCGCGCCTTCGACAGCCGCACCCTGACGAAGGTCCACCGCGCCCTGCCCGACGGCATGAAGATGCACGCCGTGATGGCCTCCCACAACGGCGAGCCGGTGGCCGGCGTGGTGGTGTCGCTGCTCGGCGACACCGCGCTGATGCAGAATTCGGCCACCGCGGAGGCCGGGCTGCCGCTGAACGCCGCCTTCCTCGTGCACTGGAAGGCGATGCAGTGGGTGAAGGCCAACGGCGGAAAGCGCTACGACCTGCACGGCGTCAACGCCCAGGCCAATCCCGGCGTCCACCTGTTCAAGCGCGGCTTCGCCGGCAAGGGGGAGGAGGAGCGGGTCTTCATCGGCACCTTCGAAGCGCCCGGCCCGATGCTCAGCCGGCTTCTCGTCGAAGGCGGCCAGACGGTGCGCACGCTGGCCGCGACCTGCACCGCGCAGGCGAGCCAGATGATGGCGATGGCCATGAACAAGGGGCCGGCCGAGCGCGCCGACGCCACCACCCCATCCAACCCGGCTTAAAGCGGATTGCAATCCGCTTTGGACCGCGACGGCGCTCCCGGCCGCACATGCGGCCGAAGCCCGCCGGCAAGTGAGGCGATGTGAGTCTAAAGCGAACGGAAGTTCGCTTTAAGCGCCGGACATGCGAAACGCCCGGTCCATGGTCTGGACCGGGCGTTTCGTTCGCGTGTCACCGGGAAAGCGTCATTGGGTGCGTGCGATCACCGGCACGCCGTCCAGATCCTTGGGAAGATCGTCGGGAATGCCCGACGCGAAATTGACCGCGATGGCGTAGTCGTCGGACAGCTTCGTGACTTCGGCGCGGGTCATGCCGGGGTACCCGCTGAGGATCGCCAGATAACGGTCACGGGCGGCTTCGGCAGCCTCTTTCGGCACGGGCATACTGACCTCCCTTTCGTCATAGGATGCCCTAATCATTTATGGTTTGTTGGCCACATAAACAATACCCCGTTGCGACCATTTTCCGCGACGCCCCCGCTCAGAGGCGCTGGGCGAGCCCGTGCAGGTCGCCGACCACCGTCACGTCGGGCGGGAAGGGGTTCGGCAGCCCTTCCGACACCACACCGACGAAGCCCATGCCGGCCTTGCGGGCGGCCTCCAGCTCGGTCAGGGAATCGCCGATGGCGAGCGACCGCGCCGGGTCGTGCCCGCCCTCGGCCACGATGCGCGCGAAGACCTCCGCCTTCACGTTGGGGGAGCCGGTGATGCTGCGGAAATGCCGCTCCAGCCCCTTGGCGCGCACCGTGCCCATCAACACCTCGTGCGGCGTGCCCGAGACGAGGTGGCAGGGCGTGCCGTCCAGCCGGTCCAGCACCGTCTCCGCACCGGCGATCAGCGCGCAGTCGGGAACGCGCGGATCGACGATCTCGGCGTAGCGGCGGGCCAGATCGTCGATCTCCGCCGGGCCGGGGTCGCGCCCGAACATCTCCCGCTCCAGGATCGCCAGCATCTTGAAGCGGCTGAGGCCACCGTTGCGCCAGATCGTCCGGCGCATCCGCTCCTCCGTCTCCGCATCGTCGATGCCGTAGAGGATGGCGAAGCCGCCGTTCTTGGTGGGCACGGAGTCGATGATGACGCCGTCGAAATCGAAGATCACGACCTCCGGGTCCAGCCGGTCGGGTGTCTGAAGCATTGCGCCGTCTCGCATCGTTGTGGTGGCCCCGCGCGGAACAGGGGCGGGTGCCGGAAAAGGCGTCGGGGGATCGTACAGGAAATCCCCCGGGCCTCAACGGTTCGGGCGGAAGAAAAGGCCTTTTGGAAAAGCTGTCCCACAGTGTGGCGCAGGCCACAGCGGGGGAGGGCGGCCGGGCGTAGTGTCTGGTCATCGGACAGGCCGGGCCCCGACGCAGACGGAACCGGCAGACAAATCCCCCCAGAAGCCAACTCCCCAGACACCGGAAGGAAACCACACCATGCGCCGCACCACCCTGATCGCCGCCGCCGTCGCCGTCCTGTGCTCCGCCCCGGCCTTCGCCGGCGACCTGATGACCGGCGGCATCCCGCTCAGCAACGCCAGCAACCTGGGCGTCATCTCCAACACCGCCGCGGGCATCCAGAACAAGGCGCAGCAGCAGGTGATGGGCGTCCAGGCGGGCGGCGGGCTGGCCGGGCCGTTCGGCACCGCCTCCAACCTGGGCAACGTCTCCAACCTCGCCGCCGGCGTCGGCAACACCGCCAAGCAGCAGGTCTTCGGCATGCAGGCGGGCGGCGGGATGGGCGGCGGGGTGAAGGCGCCCTTCGCCCTGGGCGGCTTCAACAGCAACGCCGGCACCGTCAGCAACAGCGCGGTCGGCATCGGCAACACCGCCCAGCAGCAGGTCAAGGCCATGCAGTTCGGCGCGCCGGGCGCCCTGTTCAACCAGAACCTCGGCACCGTCTCCAACCTCGCCGCCGGCATCGGCAACAAGGCGCAGCAGCAGGTCACCGGCATCCAGAAGTAAGGCTCCCCCGCTTCGCGTCCGTCCCTCCCCGAACCTCGCGGCCGGCAGACCTCTGCCGGCCGTCTTTTTTGCCAGCCGTCTTTTTGCGGGACGCAGGAAACGGGTGGCCCTCCTTCGCGGCATCCGCGACGATCCCGGAAGCAGGACCTGGAGGACACCATGGACGAGGACGCGATGTGGAGCGCGGTGACGCGCCGGGACCGGGACGGTGACGGGCGCTTCGTCTACGCGGTGCGCACCACCGGCGTCTATTGCCGGCCATCCTGTCCATCGCGACGGGCCAAGCGAGAAAACGTCGCGTTCCACCCCGATGCTGCGGCGGCGGAGGCGGCGGGCTTCCGCCCCTGCAAGCGCTGCCGCCCCAACGCGCCGCCCTCCACGCTCACATGATTCCCAGCAGCCGGATCAGCCCCAGGCCAATGGCACCGAGCGCCGCCAGCGACAGCACCACCGCCGCGGTGACGCGCAGCCCCGCCCGCGACAGCATCCGCACATCCACCCCGAGCCCCAGCGCGGCCATCGACAGCACCGTCAGGACGCCCGCCGCGGTCTGGCTGGCCGCCAGGGCCGCGTCCGGGATCACTCCCGCCGCCCGCAGCCCGGCCAGCGCCAGAAAGCCCAGGATGAACCAGGGCACCAGCCGGCGCAGGGGCGGGCGAGTCTTGGCGCCCCCTTCCTGAGCCGCCCCCTCCGGCTTCGCCATCAGGGCCAGCGCCACCACCACCGGCCCCAGCATCAGCACGCGCAGCAGCTTCACCAGGGTTCCGACCTGGACGCTCAGCGCGCCGACCGGCGCCGTCGCCGCCAGGATCTGCGGCACCGCGTAGACGGTCAGCCCGGCAAAGACGCCGTACTGCATGGGGCTGAGCCCGAGCAGCGGCACCAGAAGCGGCAGGCCGAGCACCACCAGAACCCCCAGGACTGCCGTGAAGGCGATGGCCGCGGCCACGTCGTCGCCGTGCGCCCCGATCACCGGGGCCGTCGCCGCGATGGCCGAGTTGCCGCAGATGGAGTTGCCGCAGGCGACCAGCACCGCCATGCGCGGCGGCAATCCCAGCAGGCGTCCGATGCCGTAGCTGACCGCCAGGGCGAGGGCGACCACCCCGGCAATCCCCACCACCAGCCCCGGGCCGGCGGCCAGGATCGTTTCCGGGTCGATGGAGGCGCCGAGCAGCAGCACCGCGACCTCCAGCAGCGTCTTGGCGCTGAAGTCCGTTCCCGCCTTCCAGCGCCGTCCCGGCGCCCAGACGCTGCGCAGGGCCACACCGATCAGGATCGCCAGGACCAGCGCCTCCAGCCAAGCTTGTCCGAAGACCCGCAGTTCCAGGCTTTGCAGGGCCAGCGCCGCGCCGCTCACGCCGGAGCAGAGCAGAAGTCCCGGCGACAGGGTGCGCAGGGTGTCGCGGAGCGATGAAAGAGCGTGGTTCGGCATGGCGTCCTCGAATTCCGATGCCGGGACGCTGCGCCCTCTGGACCGTTCGTTCCAACGGATTATAGTGGACGAAACGTTCGATAAAACCGAACGGTTGAAAGGGCTGGGACCGGATGACTCTCGAACAGCTCCGCATCTTCGTGGCGGTCGCCACGCAGCAGCATGTGACGCGGGCCGCCGCCTCCCTGAATCTGACGCAGTCCGCGGTCAGCGCCGCCGTCTCCAGCCTGGAGGCGCGGCACGCCGTCCGCCTGTTCGACCGGGTGGGCCGACGCATCGAGCTGACGGAGGCCGGGCGCCTGTTCCTGAACGAGGCCGTCGCGGTGCTCGCCCGCGCCGAGGCGGCGGAGCGCATGCTGGCCGATCTGTCGGCGCTGAAGCGCGGGCGCATCGCCATCCACGCCAGCCAGACCATCACCGGCTATTGGCTGCCCGAACGGCTCGTGGGGTTCCACCGGCGCCATCCGGACGTCGACGTCGCGGTGAAGGCCGCCAACACCGCCCAGGTCGCCAAGGCCGTGCTGGACGGCGCCGCCGATCTGGGGTTGGTGGAAGGGGAGGTGACGGACCCGCTGCTCGACCAGGACCGGCTGCCCGGCGACCGTCTGCTGCTGGTGGTGGGCAACGGTCACCCCTGGCGCGGGCGGACCGATCTGCCGGCGGCGGACCTGCACCGTTCCCCCTGGGTCCTGCGCGAGGCCGGGTCGGGCACCCGCTCCGAGTTCGAGGAGGCGCTGCGCGGGCAGGGGAGGGCGCCGGAGGATTTGCCGGTGACGCTGGAACTGCCGTCGAACGAGGCGGTGCTGTCGGCGGTCATGGCCGGGGCGGGGGCCACCGCCCTGTCGGATCTGGTGGCGCGCGGCGCTCTGGCGGCGGGGCATCTGCACCGCGTTCCCTTCCCCTTGCCCGAACGTCCCTTCCGCCTGCTGCGCCACCGCGAGCGCGGGTTGAGCCACGCCGCCCGGACCTTTCGGGATCTTCTGCTGGATGAATAGGGGAGGGGAGAGTCAGACCACCTCGTCGAACTCGACCCTGGGAATGTCGATCCAGCTCTCCGGCTCGCCGGCGTCCTTGCGCCAGAAGATCACCGGCAGGTCGGCGTTCAGCACGCGGGCGATCGAGGCGCCGCGCGCCGTCATCAGCTCCTTGTACTCCGCGGCCTCGACGATGCGCACGCCGTAGCCGGGAATGCGGTCGGCCTGGAGCACGGGGCCGAGCGCGTTCTTGAACTTGCGCAGGTCGTTGTCGGAGCCGACCCGCTTGCGCAGCGGCTCCAGCGCCATCCAGAAGGCGTTGCCATGGCCCAGATGGGCGCGGGCGATCTCGTAGAGCCGCTTCTCGATGGGCTTCAGCGCGAAGTAGTCTTCCGAATAGGTCAGCAGGTTGTTGCCCAGCGCCGCCCGCACCACCCAGTTCGACAGCACCAGGGTCAGGCCGCGCACCTGCCGCTCGCCGTCCTTCTTGCCGCGGCGGTAGAGCAGCTTGTAGTCGGAGATCCAGGAGAAGGCGCCGCTCTCGCCCTCGCCCCCGGTCTCCAGGTTGGTCTTGATCTGCGTGCCCTGGAGCCGCTCCAGCGCCCCTTCGATCTTGTCGTAGGCGCTGCCCCCGGCGGTCTTACCGACGATGCGCTGGAGATCGCTGGTGGTGAAGTGGAGCTTCCCCACCTCCGGCCCCATCTTGCCCTCGGCCATCTTCTCGCGCAGCAGCGAGACGGCGTAGATCAGCACCGACTTGTCCCAGATCGTCGCAACGCCGACGTCGCGCGGGGCGCGCACCTCGATCTTCACCTTGCCGTCGTCGTAGGTGGGAAGGCTTTCCACCTTGTCCTTGGACAGGCCGAACAGCGAATAGGCCATCAGGGCCCGGTCGTTGTTCACGTCGCCGCGCAGCGGCGAATCCAGCCGCAGCGCCAGCTGGACCGGACGGTCCAGCAGTTCGGCGTTTTCCTTGTCGGTCTTGTGGTCGTCCATGCACCCAGTCTCCCCGGCCGCGCCGCTGGCGGTTACGGTCATGATTCCCGATACGCCCCCCATGTTCCACGACGCAGGCGCAAACGTCGCCATTCTGCCGAAAGATTCCTCACCGGGCGGAAAGGACGCTGTGACCGTACGGGTGAATGTCGCCGTTCTGCCAGTTCCCCCCGACGCCGTGCCCCGCTGGAGGACTTCCCTGCCGAAAGCGTCCGCGTTCTGACGGTCCGGACTCCCGGCACGCCGGAAGATGGCGCTGAAAGGCTTGGATTCCCTGACTCTTTCCCGACTCCCGAGGGTCCAAAGGCCGTCGCGGGAGGAGCACATTGGCAGAACGGCGACACTCGGTTGCGCGAGTCGGAGTCCGATTCTCGGCCGATTCCCGGAGTCACCGAGGGGCCACAGCCCAGATTATTCGGCAGAACGGCGACATCTGGCGGACTCCGACGCTCCGCCGCGTCCCTCCGTGCGCCGGAATCTTTCGGCAGAACGGCGACGTTTTCCGCCCGGTTTCTCGGCAGAACGGCGACACCCAACCATGGCCCGCCACCGCTCCGCAGGGCTCAACACCTTGATTCCACTGACTCCGTGCCCCCGCATCGGCGCAACCGGAGCGATTCCGACGCACGCATTTGAATCGTGGACAGCCCGTTGGGGCCACGACAACATCTTGCGTAACGGGCTCATCAAAGCCCGAACCGATAGCTTTTGGATCACGGTTTTCGGGCCAGGGTCTTGGCCTGCGGTCCTGAACAGCCGCGACACGCCGAAGGAGGCAACGATGACGTAACGGAGGACACGACCTCCGGAAACACAAAGGGCACAGGTTTGGCGACCTGTGCCCTCGTGCACACCGAAGTGTCGAAAACCGATGGAAGACCGGGAGAACCGGACCCCGCATCAGCGGTTTGGCGACTTCATGATGCCAGGGTAGGTCCGGAAAACCAAGTGGAATCGCGGATTCCACTGACGCTCCCGCTTTGTCTTCCGCCGGGATCGAAGCGCTGGATCATGGGAAGACAATGACCCCGTACACCACCTTGTACCGGCGATGGATCGCTGCGCCCGGCGTGGGAGCCGCGGAAGTCGCGGTGCTCTCCGGCCTCTACGCGCGTGCGGACGCCGCCGGTGTCTGCGCCGGTCTGGTCCAGGACGAGCTGGCCGCCGAACTCGGCAAGAGCCGTCCCTGGCTGTCCGCCGTGCTGACGAAGCTGCAGGCGCCGGACCTGTCCCTGGTGGAAGCCCGCCGCGAACGCGGCTTCCGCGGGATGGTCTATGCGTTGGTGGGCGCGCAGGACACCGACTCTTCCGGTCGGCCCGCCGACACCACCGGTCAGCCGGCTGACGGACTCCTAAGGACTGGGAATCCCCTGAATCCTGATTCTCAAAACTCCTCCTCCTTCCGGGCGGGGGGATCGGTTGGGTCTTCGGGCATCAAGAACCGGGATGCCCTGGCCGAGGACTGGCAGCCGGACGCCGCCGATCTGGCCTGGGCCGCGGAGAACCGCCCGGAGGTCGATCCCGCCACGGTGACCCGCAAGTTCGTGTCCTGGTGCCGCAAGGCCAACGCCCGCAACGGCTACAGCCCCGCCGACCCGTCCGGAGCCTGGCGCAAATGGGTGGCCCGCGAGCTGGTCGCGCCCGCCGCGGCGCCAGCCGGCGAAACGCCCGAAAGCACCGTCGTCCCCTTCGCAACCGCCTCCCGCCGCCCCTCCAACCGGAGCGACCAGAATGACCGCCAACCTTCCGAGCCTTCCCGTCAGCGCCACCCCGCCGACGCCGGACATGGCGTGGCTGCCCGCAACGCCGGCGTCCTCTCTGCCCTGCGCGATCGCCTCGCTCGCCCGGCTTGAGCGCGCCGACCTGCGCTTCGAGATCGCGGACCGCGCGCCGGAGGAGATCGCGGCGCTGGCCGAACGCGTGGAGGCCGCCCTTGAGACCGCCTGCCCGGCCATCGGCGTGGAGAATGTGCTGACCGGCATCGAGAAGCTGGCGGCCCGCTTCGGCCTGGAGCTTCCGGACGCCGATGTGCTGGAGGCCGACATTCTCGAGATGGCCGGTTGGCCCGCCGAAGACTGGATCGCCGGTTTCCGCGGCGTCTGGTCCTCCTTCCGCTCCGGCTTCCGGCGTTTTCCTACGGTGGGCGACTTCCGCGCCGCCGCCGGTCAGGCTTCCCGGAGCGATGGAACGGCGTCCCTGCGCCGGCTGGCCATGGCCCTGCGCCAGGAACAGCAGATCCGCGCCCGCGAGATCGCCCATCGCCGCCGCCAGAAGGACAGGGAGGCTGAGATGGCCGACCGCCAGCGGGCCGCCGCCCTGGTCCTCCCGGTGACGCAGGCGGTTGCGGTCTCCGACACGCCGGATGACCCCCAAGAGGACTTGGCTCCCGCGCACCCCTTGTCCCCACAAAACGTGTCCCAAAAGAATCCGGCGATGCCCAAAAGCTTCCCAAGGGATCGCTTGGTCAATTTCATTCATACCAGGGTATGTGAAGGGCAGGGATCCGCATTTTCCAATAAGAGACCGCGTATGAAAAGTTCAGCACGAGAACCCGTGCGGCTTCATGACTGTGGGGCCGGCTGGGGGAATGGAACTGAGGCTTGGCAGACCCTTCATTACTCCAAGAGGGTAATGCCTATATAAACAGGCCCATTCGATCGTTTCAGATTCCGGTGGCGAACCACGAAAGGGCGGAGCAAGATATGATAATCCGTTCGTGCCCCCAACCTTTCGGATTGTCCATCCATGCCGCTGAAGACGGTGTCCCGTCAGCAACCGATGACTCTGCGCGGGTACCTGCTGAGGCTTGTCCTTGTGACGCTGGTGCCGATGCTCCTGCTCGGCGGTATGCTCATCGGCTGGCTGGTGCACCAGCAGCGTGAGGCCGTGGACAACAATATGACCGACACGGCGGAGGCGCTGGCCCTGGTCGTGGACCGGGAGTTGGGGGCGACCATCGAGGCGCTGCGGGGGCTGTCCCGCACGGACGCTCTGGCCGACGACGATCCCGCCGGCTTCTATGAACGGGCGACGCTGGCTCTGACCCAGCATCCGTCCTGGACCAACCTCGCGCTGATCGAGCCGTCTGGGCGGCAGATCGTCAACACAGCGGTCCGGCTCGGCCAGACCCTGCCGGACGTGCCCCAGCGCGACGCCTTGCAGCGGCTGACCGTGACCCGCGAGCCGGTGGTGTCCGATCTGGTCGTCGCAACGGCGGCGGAACGGCCGACGATCGCCGTGATGGTGCCGGTGCTGCGCGACGGCCGCCTGCGCTACGTCTTGTCCGCGGTGGTCGACCCGCGGACCTGGAGCACTCTGCTGGAGGGGTTCGAGACGCGGTCCGGACTGATCGCCGCGATCATCGACGGGGAGAACCGCATCGCCGCCCGCTCGCGCGAGCATGCGGCGTATCTTGGTCGGGCGGTGCCGGGCTGGTTCCTGGCGGTGCGCGGGACGGCCGAGACCGGCAACTACCGCGGCGCCACGCTGGACGGGGTGGAGATCATCGGCGCCTTCCGCCGCACGCAGCTTGCCGATTGGACCCTGGTCGCCGCGACGCCGACAGAGGCCGTGCTCACCCCATTGAACCGCACGGTGATGCTGGCGTTGGGCCTGGGCCTGGGGCTGCTGGGCGTGTCGCTGGCCTCGGCGGCGGTCTTCGCACGGCGGCTCGCCCATCCCGTCCGCGAACTGGCCGCCCATGGCAGCGGCCTGATGGAGGGGCAGGCCATCCGCTACGACAGCGGCGTGCCGGTGCGCGAGATCGACGAACTGCACCGCGTCCTGGCCGAGGCCAGCGCCGCGCTGGTCGGCGCCAGCGAATCCGCCGCCCATGCGGAAGCGCGCTACCGCTCCATCGTCGACACGGCGGTCGACGCCATCGTGGTCATCGACCGCGCCGGCACCCTGCACAGCTTCAACCGCGCCGCCGAACGCATCTTCGGCTACGCCGCGGAGGAGGTGATCGGCCGCAACGTCAGCATGCTGATGCCCGATCCCGACCGCAGCGCCCATGACGGCTATCTGGAGCGCTATCACCGCACGGGAGAGCGGCGCATCATCGGCATCGGGCGCGAGGTGACCGGCCAGCGCAAGGACGGGTCGGTGTTCCCGCTGGAACTGTCGGTCGCCGAGTGGAAGGCCGACGGCGAGGTGCGCTTCACCGGCATCGTGCGCGACATCACCGCCCGCCGGACGGCGGCCGAAGCGTTGCTCGCCGCCAAGGAGGCGGCCGAGCAGGCGATGGAGCGCGCCCTGACCGCGGCGGACGAGGCCCGGCGGGAGAAGACCCGCGCCGAGAAGGCGGAGCGGGCGAAGACCCAGTTCCTGGCGGCGGCCAGCCACGACCTGCGCCAGCCCGTGCAGTCACTCTATTTCTTCGCGCAGGTGCTGGGCGACAAGCTGCACGGCCATCCCGGCCACGAGCTGGTGGCCAGCATGGGTCATTCGCTGGACGCGCTGAAGCTCCTGCTCGACGGCCTGCTCGACGTGTCGCGGCTCGACGCCGGGGCGGTGGAGCCCAGCGTCACCGAATGCGCGGTGGGGCCTCTGCTCGACCGGCTGGCCGCGGAGTACGGGCCGCAGGCGGAAGGGCAGGGGCTGCGGCTGCGGGTCGTGCCGACCTCGCTGTGGGCGCGCACCGACCCGATGCTGTTGGAGCGCATCCTGCGCAACCTGATCGAGAACGCGCTGCGCTACACCGAGCGGGGCGGCGTCGTTGTCGGCTGCCGGCGCCGCGCCGGCGCGCTGCGGATCGAGGTGGCCGACAGCGGCGTCGGCGTGCCGGAGGATCTGCAGCAGGCCGTCTTCGAGGAGTTCTTCCAGATCGGCAACCAGGAGCGCGACCGCGCCAAGGGCCTGGGTCTCGGCCTCGCCATCGTGAAGAGGCTGGCCGGGCTGCTCGGCCACACGGTCGTCCTGCGCTCGCGGCCCGGACGGGGCAGCGTCTTCTCGGTGGAGCTTCCCTCCGTGCGCGCCCGCGCCGTCCTGCGCCGCAACGCGCCCGACCGCGCCAACGACGACGCGCAGGGGCTGGTGGTGGTCATCGACGACGAGGCCATCGTGCTGCTCAGCCTGCGCACGCTGCTGGAGCAGTGGGGCTACGAGGTGGTGGCCGCCGTGTCGGCGGAAGAGGCGGTGGACGTCCTGCACGGGCTGGGCCGACTGCCGGACCTCATCATCGCCGATTACCGCCTGCGCGAGGGGCGGACGGGGGTGGAGGCGATCCGCGACATCCACGGCGTCTGCGGCGTGCGCATCCCCGCCGTGGTGCTGACCGGCGACACCGCGCCCGAGCGCATCACCGAAATCCGCGGCGCCGGTTTCCGCCTCGTCCACAAGCCGATCACCCCGCACATCCTGCGCGAACTGCTGAAGCCCGCGGCCTGACCGGAGGCCATTGGTTTGTGAATGGCCGGTTTGTGAAAGGCCCGGTTTTTGACCCTGGCTGCCCACCGGCCGGATCTTTAGTTTTTCCGCCTCCTTGGGGAAGAGAGAGACGGGACATGAACTGGAGCAAGGGCCTGTGGCGGGGCTGGCTGGCCGCCGCCCTGCTGTGGGGGGCGGCGGTCGCGGCCTTCGCCGCCGCCGATCTGCACGGACGCCACCCGTTCGCCGGTCTTTACGCCTATTCGGACGCGAGGGACGCCTTCCTGCCTCAGCATTACGCCGCCGACGAGGCGGTGGTGGAGGATGGGGTGAGGCGGGGCGTCGTGACGCGGACGGATTTCCCCGACGGCACCACCCTGGCCGCGCCGCCGGACCTCGGCGAGGAGCGTGTGCGGGCGGTCGCCGAGCGTTTCTGGGCGGAGCGCTGGGCGCGCCGGGCGGAGGCTCTGTGGCCCTGGGCCCTGCGCGCCGCCGTGCCGCCGCTGCTGCTTCTGCTGTCCGGCGCCTTCGCGCTGTGGGTTGCCCGGGGGTTCCGCCCCAAAGTGGTTCCGGAAGAGATGGGCGTGGAGACGGCCACCGCGGAGGACGCGCCGAAGGCGGCCTTCAACACGCGCTCCGCCGGCGGGCTGCCGCCGTTCATCCGCTCGCTCGGTCCGGACCCCAAGCGCCGCCGTGTGCTGGGGGCGGGGCGGTGAAGGCGGCGCAAGACAAGCTCCTGCGTCGTTCGGGCGTCCACCGCTCAACATCGCGGTAACCCGCGGCGATGCCCAAGCATCCCCGACGGTCGGCATCCCGAAGGCACAAAGGAACAGGAGCCCCGGCATTGGGTTGATGGTGGCGGAGCGGCGTCCACGGGGCGTGGATGTTCTCCAAGGCTGTGCGTTTGTCCGTCCGTCCAGGCGTTCGGGCCGTTCACCATCACGGCGGCGTGTGGCGCAAGGCGCTGCCAGCGGGCCAAACCAAGAGGAGACCTGGGTGTCGGAGCCGACCAAGACGGACAAGATCCTGACCGGAATTCCAGAATTCGACCTGATCCTGAGGGGCGGATTGCCCCGCGCGCGGCTTCATCTTCTGGAAGGCGCGCCGGGAACCGGCAAGACGACCATCGCGCTCCAGTTTCTTTTGAAGGGCCTGTGCGACGGCAAGCGCGGCCTGTACGTGACCCTGTCGGAAACCGAGACGGAGCTGCGCGCTTCGGCCAAGAGCCACGGCTGGTCGCTCGACGGCATCGGCATCTTCGAACTCGTCCCGCTGGAGGCGCAGCTCGACCGTCAGCAGAGCGTGCTCTACCCGTCCGAGGTCGAACTGGGCGAAACCATGCGCCTGATCACCGAGCGGATCGAGGCCGAGAAGCCCGACCTCGTGGTGATCGATTCCCTGTCCGAACTGCGCCTGCTCGCCCAGGACCAGCTCCGCTACCGGCGGCAGATCCTGGCGCTGAAGCAGTTCCTGCAAGGGCGCCAGTGCACCACGCTGGCGCTGGACGACCTGACCAGCCAGACCGGCTCCATGGAGTTGCACAGCCTGATGCACGGCGTGCTCAGCCTGGAGCAGATCGAGCGCACCTACGGTGCGGCGCGGCGGCGCCTGCGGATCGCCAAGATGCGCGGCTCCGAATACCAGAGCGGCTGGCACGATTTCGCCATCACGCCCGGCAACGTGCTGATCTTCCCGAGCCTGATCGCCGACGAGCACAAGACGGAGTTCGAGCCGAGCGTCGTGTCGAGCAGCCTGAGCGGGCTGGACGAGCTTCTGGGCGGCGGGCTGACGCGCGGCACGACGACGATGCTCGTTGGCCCCTCGGGCGTCGGCAAATCGTCCATCGCCCTGCAATATGTCGCGGCGGCGGTGCGCCGTGGCGAGCACGCCGCTTATTTCTCCTTCGACGAATCCTTCGAAACCCTGGCGCTGCGCAGCACCGCGCTCGGCATCGACATCGAGGAGGCGGTGCGCAAGGGCGAGCTGGGCTGGGAGCGCGCGAATCCCTCGCGCCTGTCGCCGGGAGAGTTCGTCTGGCAGGTCCGCCGCCAAGTGGAGGACCAGAAGGCGCGCATCGTGGTGATCGACAGCCTGAACTCCTACCTCAGCACCATGCCGGAGGAAAAGGCGCTCATCCTCCAGATGCACGAGCTGCTGTCCTATCTGAACAACCAGGGGGTCGTGACCATCCTGATCCTCGCCCAGCAGGGGATCGTCGGCGACATCCAGAACCCCGTGGACCTGTCCTTCATGAGCGACACGGTGGTCCTGCTGCGCTTCTTCGAGGCGGCAGGGGAGGTGCGCAAGGCGATCTCGGTGGTCAAGAAGCGCACCGGCGTTCACGAACTGGCGATCCGCGAATTCCGCCTGTTCCCCGACGGCATGCAGGTCGGCCCGCAGCTTCTCGACTTCCAAGGCGTGCTGACCGGCGTGCCCAGCTACGGCGGGTCGGCGGACCCGTTGTTGCGCGGGCAGAGCGAGACGGGTTGACGGCAGCGCATGGTCGCCCCGATCCTCGTGCTCGCCCCGCATGGCCGGGACGCGGAGGTCATCCGCCTCGTGCTGGACGAGGTCGGCATGACCACGCGGCTCTGCGCCGACCTGCCGGCCCTATGCGACGGCTTGGCAAGGGACGTCACGGCCCTGATCCTCTCCGAAGGCGCGTTGCTGAGGGCGGGGATGGAGCCCCTGATCGCCTGCCTGGAGGCCCAGCCGCCCTGGTCCGACCTGCCCGTTCTGGTGCTGACCGCGCGCGGCAACCGGTCGGCCAGCAAGGCGCGCTGGGTCCAGTTCCAGCGGCTCGGCAACGTCACGCTGCTGGACCCGCCCCTGCACGCCGAGGCCTTGCAGAGCGCGGCGCAGTCCGCGCTGCGGGCCCGCTTGCGCCAATACCGCATACGGACGCTTCTGGCCGACATCGAGCGGGCCAACGACGAGCTGGAAGGCCGTGTGGCGGAGCGCACCCAATCCCTGCAGACCGAGATGCGGGAGCGCCGGAAGGCCGAGGAGGCGTTGCAGCAGGCCCAGAAGATGGAGGCCGTCGGCCAACTCACCGGCGGCATCGCCCACGACTTCAACAACCTGCTGCAGGTCATGCTCGGCAACCTGCATCTGCTGCGGAGCGCGCTGTCCGCCGACGAAGCGCTGCTGCGGCACGTGACCATGGCCGTCACGGCGGGCGACCGCGCCGCGGCGCTCACCCGGCATCTTCTGGCCTTCGCCCGGCGCCAGCCGCTGACGCCCCGCAGCCTGGACCTGAACGCTCTCGTCGCCGCCATGAGTGGCCTGATCCAGCAGTCCGTCGGCGAATCGATCCGGGTGGACACGGCGTTGGCCGACGGGCTCTGGCGGACCTGGGCGGACGCCAACCAGGTCGAAAGCGCCCTGCTCAACCTCGCCATCAACGCGCGCGACGCCATGCCGGACGGCGGGCTCCTGCGCGTCGAGACGAGCAACACCGTTCTGGACGAGACCGTTTCGGACGCGCAGGGGGACATCCTTCCCGGCCGCTACGTCCTGCTCCGCATCACCGACACCGGAAGCGGCATGCCGCCGGACGTGCTGGAGCGGGCGTTCGAACCCTTCTTCACGACGAAGCCGATCGGCCAGGGCAGCGGCCTCGGGCTGAGTCAGCTCTACGGCTTCGCGCGTCAATCGGGCGGGCACGCGGCCATCCGGTCGCAGCCCGGCCAGGGCACAACCGTCAGCCTGTACCTGCCGCAGCATGATGGTGTGGACGGCGCCGACAGCTCGGTCCCCGCTGTGGACGCGCCGTCGCAGGACCCGTCCCGCAACGATGAAACCATCCTGGTGGTCGAGGACGAAGCCCTCGTCCTGATGCTGTGGGTCGAGGCGCTGGAAGGGCAGGGATACCACGTCCTGCAGGCCGCCGAACCCGAGGCGGCGATCCGCATCCTGGAGTCGGATACGGCGATCGACCTTCTGATCACGGACGTCGGGCTGCCCGGAATGACCGGGCGGGATCTGGCGGAGGTCGCGCGGGGCCTCCGTCCGGGGCTGAGGGTGCTGTTCGTGACCGGCTACGCGCATTACGCCGCCCTCGAACCGGACAGCCTGGGGGCGGGCACGCGGATGCTCAGCAAGCCAGTCGGCGTGGACACCCTGCAAAGCACCGTCCGCGCCTTGCTGGATGGGGATTCGGCCTGACGTTGCGGTTTTGAGTGGACGGCGGCAACTCGACAAGCTCCACGCAGATCGCCTACAACCGGTCATCCGTCCTGTGGGTGGAATGGGAACCGGTTTGAACGGGGCAACGTCAGCACGGCCATCGGCCTCCCCCGCCGTTGTGTGGCAGGGGGAAGGGTGAGCGGGCATCGCGAGGAAGGCGCCGCTGCACTTGCGGTGGTTGCGACCCGCTGGCGGTCCAGGCTGGCCGCGGCGCTGGCCGCCGTCCTTCTGCTGATCTTCGTCCAGGTGCCGGGGCAGGCGGTCGCCATGCTGTCCGCCGGTCTGGCGCAGTCCTTCTGGGCGGCGTCCATGTGCGGCCCGGATGGGGCGGCGGACCGGATGCCCGGCACGCCCGACCAGCCGAAGCACGATCTGGAGCATTGCCTGGGCTGCCAGCTCGGCTGCGCGCCGCCGGCGATGCTGACCCCGGCGGATGTCGCCGTTCCGCCGCCGCGCCTGTCCGGGGCGCTGCGCCACCGTCCCCATCCGAACCGCAAATGCCGCCGCCCGCGCGGCCTGCGCCCGAACGCCCGTGCCCCGCCGATGACGCGTCCTGCCACCACCAACTGATCGTTCGATTCATCTTCTCTTTGCAGGACACCGTCATCATGAAGAAGCACGCCCTGGCGTTCGCCGCGCTGATCGCCCTGACCGCCGGCACCGCTCTGGCCCATGATTTCAAGGCCGGGCCGGTCGACATCGAACATCCCTGGGCCCGCGCCACGGCGCCCTCGGCCCCGAACGGCTCGGCCTACATGGTGCTGAGCACCCACGGCCCGGACAGCGACCGCCTGCTGTCGGCCAGCACGCCCGTCGCCGACAAGGCGGAGCTGCACACCCACCTGATGGACAACGGCGTCATGAAGATGCGCCAGGTCGACGCCATCGAGGTGGCGCCCGGATCGCCGACCGCGCTGCAGCCCGGCGGCCTGCACGTCATGCTGTTCGGCCTGAAGCAGCCGCTCGCTCCGGGAAAGGCGTTCCCGCTGACCCTGACCTTCGAGAAGGCCGGGCCGGTCACCGTCCAGGTGGACGTGCAGAGCGCCGGGTCCGCCGCCCCCTCCCATGGCGGCGCCGGCGGGCCGCAGGCCGGCGGCACGCAGCACAAGCATTGATGGCGCCGCGCCGCGCCGGCCTGTCGCGAAGGGTCGGCGCGGCCGCAACCGGCGGTCGGTGCTGGGGGCGGTCGGTACTGATATACCAGCATCGCATTTGACCGTCCGGCGCCATGGGCGCAGGGTGTGGCGCGCCGGTCCGGCAGAAGGCCGGCACGCCACAGGAAGGAACGCCCCGCCCATGACTCCCCCCATGAGCGCCGCCCGATGACCGCCACCGAGAAGGCCCTGGCGGCCAGCTCCTCCGGGCGGGCGGGCATCGCCTGGATGCTGCTCACCACGCTTCTGTTCGTGACGCAGGACGCGACCCTGCGCGTCCTCGTGCAGACCTATCCCTTCGCGGAGGTCGCCTGGGCACGCTTCGCGGTGCATCTGGCCATCGCCTTCGTCGTGGTGGCGCTGCGCTCGCCCAGCCATCTGATCGCCCAACGCCCGGCGATGCAGATCCTCCGCTCCACGCTGCTGGCCGTGCTGACCCTGCTGGCGGCGGTGTCCTACAAGATCCTGCCCTTTGTCGACGTGGCGGCGATCGCCAACGTGGCCCCGGTCCTCGTCGCCGTCCTGTCGGTTCCGCTCCTCAAGGAGAAGGTCGGCTGGCGGCGTTCCCTGGGGGTGCTGGGCGGCTTCATCGGGGCGATGATCATCATCGGCCCGGCCAGCCTCGTCTTCCAATGGGCGATCCTGCTGCCGTTGGCCGCCGCGCTGTGCAACGCGCTCTACCAGATCGTCACGCGGCTGCTGCGCGGCGGCGATTCCACGCTGACGACCTTCTTCTACACCAGCATGGCCGGGACGGTGCTCTGCGGGCTGCTGCTGCCTTTCGGCTGGACGACGCCGGACCTGACGGGGGCGGCGCTGATGATCATGCTCGGCGCGCTGGGGGCGTGCAGCCATTACTGCCTGATCCGCGCCTACTCGGTGGCGGACGCGGCGACGGTGGCGCCCTTCGGCTACACGACGCTGATCTGGGCGGTGCTCTACGGCCTGCTGGTCTTCGGGGAGCCGCCCAGCGCCTCGACCCTCGCCGGTGGTCTGGTGATTGTCGCCGCCGGCATCTACATCTTCCACCGCGAGCAGGTGAGGGCGCGCGAGGCGGCCGTGAAGGAGCGGGCGAAAGAGGCGGCGAAGGAGGGCTGAGCGGCCCCTTTTCCCGAGAGTTCCTTATGCCGGAGGCACGTACACAGGACGTCCAGGTACCCGAAATATCACGGGCCGCACGCGTCGAACTGTAACATGCTCCGCGTACCGTACGCCGGTCGGTGAGGGCCGGCGTTTTTTCCCTTCCACCAGCAACGAGAACAGCAATGAACGGACTGCCCAAGCAGACGTGGCGCTGCCGCGTTGCCGAACTGTTGAACGACCCCGTGGTCCAGGCCGTGTTGCGCCGGGACCGCCTGACCCACGAGCAGGTTCTGGCACAGCTCACCCCCATTGCCGAGCACCTGCGCCGCAACACTTCCCCCGAACGACCCGCAAGGCGGCTTCCGCGCGAAGCCTTCTGACCTTCCAAAGAGAAAAGGCCGCCCGGTGGAACGGGCGGCCTTCTTCTTTCAAGCCGGTTGGATCAGCCGGCGATCTCGAACTTGATCCCCTGGGCCAGCGGCAGGGCGCGGGAGTAGTTCACCGTGGCCGTCTGGCGGCGCATGTAGCCCTTCCAGGCGTCGGACCCGGACTCGCGCCCGCCGCCCGTCTCCTTCTCGCCGCCGAAGGCGCCGCCGATTTCGGCACCCGACGGGCCGATGTTGACGTTGGCGATGCCGCAGTCGCTGCCGGCCGCCGACAGGAAGCTCTCCGCCTCGCGGATGTCGGTGGTGAAGATGCAGGAGGACAGGCCCTGCGGCACCGCGTTCTGAAGCGCGATGGCCTCCTCCAGCGTCTCGTAGGTCAGGACGTAGAGGATCGGAGCGAAGGTCTCGTGGCGGACGATGTCGGTCTGGCCCGGCATCTCGACGATGGCCGGCTGCACGTACCAAGCGTCGGGATACTGGTCGGCGAGGGCGCGGCCGCCGCCGGTCACCACGCCGCCGTCGGCCTTGGCCTGCTCCAGCGCGCGCTGCATGCCCTCATAGGCGCCCTTGTCGTTGAGCGGGCCGACCAGAACGCCGGACTCCAGCGGGTTGCCGATGGGAACGGAGGCATAGGCGGCCTTCAGGCGCGGCAGCAGCGTGTCGCGCACGTCCTTGTGGACGATCAGGCGGCGCAGCGTGGTGCAGCGCTGGCCGCAGGTGCCCACCGCCGAGAAGACGATGGCGCGCACCGCCATGTCGAGGTCGGCCGACGGCGCGACGATCATCGCGTTGTTGCCGCCCAGCTCCAGGATCGGGCGGGCGAAGCGCTCCGCCACCTTCAGCGCGACCTCGCGGCCCATGCGGGTCGAGCCGGTGGCCGACACGATGGGGACCAGCGGGCTGGCGACCAGCGCCTCGCCGACGTCGCGGCCGCCGTTGACGACCTGCAGCAGGTCCGCCGGGGCGTCGCCGAAGCGGGCCACCGCGCGCTCGAAGATGCGCTGGCAGGCCAGCGCGGTCAGCGGGGTCTTCTCCGACGGCTTCCAGATCACCGGATCGCCGCAGACCAGCGCCAGGGCGGCGTTCCAGGCCCAGACCGCGACCGGGAAGTTGAAGGCGGAGATCACCGCGCAGGGGCCCATCGGGTGCCAGGTCTCGCGCATCGCGTGGCCCGGACGCTCCGACGCGATGGTCAGGCCGTAGAGCTGGCGGGACAGGCCGACCGCGAAGTCGCAGATGTCGATCATCTCCTGGACCTCGCCCAGGCCCTCCTGGAAGATCTTGCCCATCTCCAGCGTGACGAGACGGCCCAAATCCTCCTTGGCGTCGCGCAGCTCCTCGCCCAGCAGGCGGACCAGCTCGCCGCGGCGCGGCGCCGGGACGGAGCGCCAAGCCTCGAAGGCGCGCTGGGCGCGGGCGGCCACCTCCGGGATCTCCGACGCCGGGGTGACCGGCGCCACGCCCAGCGCAGCGCCGTCGATGGGCGAGCGGACGGACAGGCCGGCCCCGTCGGCGGGAAGCTCAAGGCCGAGGCGGGAGAGAAGGTCGCGGTGCTGCATGGAAAAGGTCCTCGGTGTAAGGCAACCGGTGGAGGTTAGCGCTGGCGCCCGGCGGCGCGGATGTCGGACAGGCTGCGGTTCGGCGTCAGGGCCTCGGGGTCGAGCCTGACGTGCAGGAGGGCCGGCCGGCCGGCGGCGCGGGCGCGCTCGAAGGCCGGGGCGAACTCCTCCGTCCGCTCCACCGTTTCGCCATGGCCGCCATAAGCGCGGGCGAGGGCGGCGAAGTCCGGGTTGGTCAGGGCGGTGCCGGACACGCGGCCCGGATACTCGCGCTCCTGGTGCATGCGGATGGTGCCGTACATGCCGTTGTCGATGACCAGAACGATGAGGTTGGCGCCCTCCTGCACGGCGGTTCCGAACTCCAGACCAGTCATCTGGAAGCAGCCGTCGCCGGCGAAGCAGACCACGTCCCGCTCCGGGTGGAGCAGCTTGGCCGCGACGGCGGCGGGCAGGCCGTAGCCCATCGAGCCGCAGACCGGCGCGGCCTGCGTGGCGAAGCGGCGGAAGCGCCAGAAGCGGTGGATCCAGGTGGCGTAGTTGCCGGCGCCGTTGGTCAGGATGGCGTCGTCGGGCAGGGTGTCGCGCAGCCAGGACATGACGGCGCCCATCTGGACGTCGCCGGGGATGGTGGCCGGCGGCTCGCTCCAGGCGGTGTAGGCGGCGTGCGCGGTCTCGGCCTGACCGGCCCAGGCGGGGGAGGCCGGCGCCTCCAGCCCGGCCACGGCGTCGAGGAAGCCGCCCGGCGTGGCGTTGATGGCGAGGTCGGGGTTGTAGACGCGGCCCAGCTCCTCCGCCCCCGGATGGACGTGGATCAGCGTCTTGCCGGTCTCCGGGATGCCGAGCAGCCCGTAGCTCTGCGACGGCACCTCCGAGAAGCGGCCGCCGAGCAGCAGGATCACGTCGGCGTCCTTCACCAGGGCGACCAGCTTCGGGTTGATGCCCAGCCCGATGTCGCCCGCGTAGTTCGGGTGCGTGTGGTCGAACAGCATCTGGCGGCGGAAGGTGACGGCCACCGGCAGCGCGAAGGTCTCGGCGAAGACGTGCAGCGAGGCCACCGCGTTCTCGGTCCAACGGGAGCCGCCGGCGATGACCAGCGGACGCTTCGCCCCGGCGAGCAGCCGTCCGACCTCGGCGACCTGGGCGGGGGTCGGGGCGCTGTCCACCGGGCGGGCGGGGCGGGCGGCGGTCACGTCCGCCGTCTCCACCAGCATGTCCTCCGGCAGCACCAGCACGACCGGGCCGGGGCGGCCGGCGAGTGCCGTATGGAAGGCGCGGCTGACCATCTCCGGCACGCGGTCGGCGCTGTCGATCTCGGCCACCCACTTGGCCATGCCGCCGAACATGAGCGTGTAGTCGACCTCCTGGAAGGCGTCGCGCCCGCGCATGCCGCGCTCGATCTGGCCGATGAACAGGATCATTGGGGTGGAGTCCTGCTGCGCCACATGGACGCCCGGCGCGGCGTTGGTGGCGCCGGGGCCGCGGGTGACGAAGCAGATGCCCGGCCGGCCGGTCAGCTTGCCCTCGGCCTCCGCCATCATGGCCGCACCGCTCTCGTGGCGGGCGTTGATCGTGCGGATCGAGGAATCGTGCAGCGCGTCCAGCACGGCGAGATAGCTTTCGCCCGGCACGCAGAACACGCGCTCGACGCCCTGCGCCTCCAGCGCATCGACGATCAACTGGCCTCCGGTCTTCATAGCGCGCTCGTTCCTCGGCTGGGCGTTCAAATCCTCCTCAATCTGGCGGCAGGCCCCGCCCCGCGCAACCGACTTTCTTTCCCCCGGTCATGAGCTATAGTCATGACCCATGGGTCTGCAACGCCGCCTTCTCCCCTCCATGAGCGCGCTCTCCGCCTTCGAGGCGGCGGCGCGCACCGGCAGCTTCACCGCCGCGGCGCAGGAACTGGCGCTGACCCAGGGCGCCGTCAGCCGCCAGATCAAGGCGCTGGAGGACCAGCTCCGCGTCCCGCTGTTCGTGCGCCGCGACCAGCGCGTGACCCTGACCCCGGCCGGAGAATCCTACGCGGCGGAGGTGCGGGAGGCGCTGCACCGGGTGGGCGCGGCGACGCTGCGGGTCATGACCGCGCCGCAGGGGGGCGTGCTGAAGCTGGCCGTCCTGCCGACCTTCGGCACGCGCTGGCTGGTGCCGCGCCTGCCCGCCTTCCAGGCGGCGCACCCGCAGGTCATCATCCATTTCATGACGAAGATGGAGCCCTTCGACTTCCGGTCGGAGGATCTGGACGCCGCCATCCATTTCGGCGCCGCCGACTGGCCCGGCGCCGTCTGCGAGCGGCTGATGGAGGAGGAGGTCCTGCCGCTCTGCGCCCCGTCCTTCCTGGCCGCCCACCCGATCCAGGAGCCGGGAGACCTCGTGGCGCTGCCCCTGCTGCACACCACCAGCCGCCCGGAGGCGTGGCGGGACTGGTTCGCCGCCCAGGGCATCGAGCGGCACGAAGGCGCCGGCATGTTCTTCGAGCAGTTCTCCACCACCGCCCAGGCGGCGATCACCGGGCTGGGGGTGGCGCTGCTGCCGACCCTGCTGGTGCAGGCGGAGATGCGGGACGGGGCGCTGGTCCCGGCACTGGACCGGCCCTACCGGAACCCGGACCGCGCCTATCACCTCGTCCACCCGCCGTCACGGGCGCACCACCCGCCGCTGGCGGCATTCCGGGAATGGCTGCTGGGGCAGTCCGTCGGCCACGCCGGAAGCGCTTGAGAACACAGCAAAAACCCCCTTTTGCAAGCCGAGGGGCGGGAAAAGGGCCGGGACGGGGCGTCCTCGTCAGGGCAGACAGGCCCTGCCCGTATGACGTTTTTGCTGCAAATTCATGGCGCCCGGCGTTAAGAGGAAACGGCAGAACCGACCGAGAGAACCGTTTCCATGCTGCTGCTGCGCGCCATCCGCTCCATGATGCCCAAGGAAGAGCGGGTCATTGAGCAATTCATCGAGCAGGCCCGCCACATCGTCGACGCCGCGGCCGCCCTGGAAGCCGTCATGCAGGCCGGTCCGGAGGAGCGCGCCGACCGCACCGCGACGCTGAAGCGGATCGAGAAGGACGCCGACCGCGTCGCCAAGGACGCCGGGCGCGGGCTGCACCGTGCCTTCATCACCCCCTTCGACCGGTCGGAGATCCAGGCGCTGATCAACGCGCTCGACGACTGCATCGACCTGATGGACGAGGTGCCGCGCCTCGCCGCGCTCTACGGTATCGAGACCTTCGACGACCGGATGATGCGCATGGCGGCGATCGGCCGCCGTCAGGCCGCCCTGCTGTCGGAGGTCATGCCGCTGCTGACCAAGATCTCGGTCCACGCCGACCGCATCCTGCACATTTGCGGCCAGATCTCCGACCTGGAGGACGAGGCCGACGAGATCCTGCGCGACGCCATGAAGTCGCTGATCGCCGAGCGCCCGGAGATGATCGACTTCCTGGGCCGCCGCGAGGTCTATGAGCTGCTGGAGGCCGTCACCGACCGTTGCGACGACGTGGGCGACCTGATCGAAGGGATCACCCTGGATCAGGCGTAAGGGCGGTTCTCGCCCAAGGGCAGGGGAGCGAAAGCCGCTCCCCGCTCACATCCGGCTCAGATATCAACTCAAACCTGGGCCATGCCGCCGTCGGCGAACAGTTCCACGCCGTTGACGAAGCTGCTGTCGTCGGACGCCAGGAAAACGGCGGCCTTGGCGATTTCGTCGGGATCGCCGACGCGGCCCAGCGGCACCTGCGCCGCCAGATAATCCACCAAGCCCTGCTGCTGCGCCGCGTCCGGACCGGCCAGCTCGACCAGACCCGGCGTGCGGATCGGACCGGGGCTGAGCGTGTTGACGCGGATGCCGCGGTCCTTCAGGTCGAGGATCCAGCTGCGGGCGAAGTTGCGCACCGCCGCCTTGCTGGCGCTGTAGACGCTGAAGGCCGCCGTGCCCATGCTGCCGGCGGTGGACCCGGCGAGGATCACCGACGCGCCCCGGCCGAGCAGCGGCAGCGCCTTCTGCACGGTGAACAGCACGCCCTTCACATTGCGGTTGAAGGTGTCCTCGTACTGCTCCTCGGTGATGGCGCCCAGCGGCAGCATGCCGCCGCCGCCGGCGTTGGCGTACAGCACGTCGAGGCGGCCCGCCTCGCTCTCGATCCGGGCATAGAGCCGGTCGAGATCGGCCAGATTGGACGAGTCGGCCTGCACCCCCGTCGCTGTGCCGCCGGCGGCGCGGATCGCCGCGACCGCGGCCTCCAGTTCGGACGGGCGGCGGCCGGTGAGATAGACGGCCGCACCTTCGGCGGCAAAGCGCTTGGCCGCGGCGAGGCCGATGCCGCTGGTGGCGCCGGTGACGAGGGTGATCTTACCGTCGAGCTTGCGTGACATTGGAAGTCTCCTTGGGATTGGGGTGTTCGTTGGAGACAAAGCTATCGACGGCGGATGCGCATCGAAATAGAAACGACTGAAAACCATCGTTGCAGGATTGGCGATGTCGAAGCTGCCGGATTTCGAGGGCTTGGCGATGTTCGCCAAGGTGGTGGAAGAGCGCTCCTTCGCCGGTGCGGCCCGCGCCATGGGCGTGTCGGTCGCCACGGTGTCGAGGGCGGTCGGCCGGCTGGAGGAGCGGTTGGGCGGACGGCTGTTCAACCGCACCTCGCGCCGGCTGGCCTTGACCGATTTCGGCCATTCCCTGGCCGAGCGCGCGATGCGCCTTTACGACGAGGCGGAGGCGGCCGAGAACGCGGCGCGCGAACTGTCCAGCCGCCCGCGCGGGCTGATCCGGCTGGCGGTGCCGATGTCGTTCGGGCTGCGCTGGGTGGCGCCCCTGCTGCCGGATTTCTTCCGCCTCTATCCGGAGATTTCCATCGACCTGCATCTGAGCGACGCCACCGTCGATCTGGTGGGGGAGGGCTTCGACGCCGCGCTGCGGATCGCCGTGCTGCCGGACAGCTCGCTGGTGGCGCGGCGGCTGTGCCCCATCGCCCCCGTCGTCCTTGCCGCCCCCGGCTACATCGCCCGCCACGGCTTGCCCCGGCATCCCCGCGACCTGAAGAACCACCATTGCCTGGGCTACGCCTACCGGCGGCGGCAGGACATCTGGCACTTCAGCAACGGCGCCGGCGAGGAGGAGAGCGTGACGCCGTCCGGCCCGCTGCGCGTCACCAACGCCGACGCCCTGATCCCGATGCTGCTGGAGGGGCTGGCGATCGCCGAACTGCCGGAGTTCATGGCCGCGGAGCATCTGGCGGACGGGCGGCTGACCGCCATCCTGACCGCCTGGTCACTGCCCAAGGGCGGACTCTACTTCGTCACGCCGTCGGCCCGCACGCGCCCGGCGAAGGTCGGGGTGCTGGCCGACTTCCTGGTCGAACGCCTGTCGGAGCCGGCATGGCGGCGATCCGACAGCCCGGGCAAGGACCAACACGCCCCGGTTATGGTTAACGGTACATAAACCAATTCACGGCTAATTTCGAAGCATCGCCGCTCCGATCCCGAGAGATTGCCGCCGTGAAGCTGCGCCTCGTCACCGCCGCCGCCCTTTGCGCCTTCCTCGCGATCCCGGGGGGCATGACCACCGGACGGAGCGCGCAGGCCGCAGGCGACACCACACCCTACGGCCACAGCACCGAGGCGGAGGAGGTCGACCGCTTCGTCCGGGCGCTGCGCACCATCCGCAGCCAGTATGTCGAGCCGCTGACCGACCACGAACTGGTGGACATCGCCATCAAGGCGATGGCCGGGCGGGACCGCTATTCCGCCTATCTCGACGACGGCGAATACCGGCAGTTGCAGGCGTCGAACGACGGCGCCTTCGCCGGGCTGGGCATCCGCTACGAGGCCCACGGCACCCGCGTCCGCATCGCTGAGACCGTTCCCGAGTCCCCCGCCGAGGCCGCCGGTCTGCGCTCCGGCGACGTCATCCTGGCGGTGGACCAGCAGCCGGTGGGCGGGGCGGAGCTGGCGACCGTCAAGCAGATGCTGAGCGGGCCGGAAGGGGCGGCGGTGTCGCTGACCGTCCTGCGCGCCGGCACGCCCGACCCCTTCGAGGTCAGCGTGGTCCGCGGCAAGCTGCGCATCCCCTCGGTCCGGCTGGCCGCCGTCGGGACGGTGGGCTACATCCGCATCGCCCGTTTCGACCGCCAGACCGCCACTGGGGTCAGCACGGCCATCCGGTCGCTGCGCGAGCGGATCGGGCCGGACATCGGCGGCTTCGTCATCGACCTGCGCGACAACCCCGGCGGGCTGGTGCAGGCGAGCGTCCGCGTCGCCGACGCCTTCCTCGACAAGGGAACCATCCTGACCGCCCGCGGCCCCGGGCGCGGGGCGGACAAGACCTACACCGCCACCCCCGGCGACGAGACGGACGGTTTGCCGCTGGTGGTGCTGGTCAACGCGAAGTCGGCCTCCGCCGCGGAGATCCTGACCGGGGCGCTGAAGGACCACCGGCGCGCCACGGTGATCGGCACGACGACCTTCGGCAAGGGGATCATCCAGAGCGTCATTCCCTTCGACAGCGGGGCGCTGAAGCTGACCACGGCGCGCTACTACACCCCGTCGGGCCAGTCAATCCACCAGATCGGCATCCAGCCCGACGAGACCATCGCGGAGCCGGCCGCGGAGGACGGGCAATCCGCCCTGCCGCCCAACGGCATTCCCAACGCGGCCAACGATCAGGCCTTCGCCCGCGCACTGTCCATTCTCCGGTCCCGCTGACTGGGGTCCCGCCGCTTGGGATTCTGCTGGCGGATCAGAAGATCACCTCGCCGGCCAGCAGGGCGAGCACGAGGAACACCAGGAAGATGATCAGCGCGATCCCGAAGAGGATCTTCGCGACACCCGCGGTGGCCGACGACACGTTGGTGAAGCCGAGCGCGCCGGCGACCAGAGACACCACGAAAAAGATCAACGCCCATTTCAGCATGGACCGCTCCTGCGCGTTCTGAAACCCAGCCGGCAAGCCCGGCAGGGTAGGAACCTCGCGGACCGCCGCGGGTTCCAGAGCCCGCCGGTCCGCCCCTCCCTATTCGTCAGGGTCCGGAATTCCGCAGGATGGCCGTTCCGTAGCGGGTTACCACCCGGTGCCGGAGCGGTTCGGCAAGGATTGACGGGTCATGCCCTGGTCCATCCCGGACTCGTTGGGCGACCGCGTGCGGCTTTGCGGCTCGCTCACGCCGGAGCCGCTGTAGGGGCCGGGGCTGGAACTGGTCCCGTTCGGGTTGACGTTCGGCTCGTCCACGCCCTGGCTGCCGGACATGCCGCCGCCGGTGAGGCCGCTTCCGGAGCCGCCGCTGTTCATCCCGCTGCTGCCCGTTCCGCTGCCGTCCATGCCCGAACAGGCGGCCAGAAGCATCGCGGCCGACGCCGCGATCATCAGATTGCGCATGTCGCACTCCCTACGCTGATGTCTTGAAGGTACAGCCCTTCTCAACTGGCACCCGCCCGGGAGGGTTCCGATTCTTGGGGGTCCCTGCGGCAACGGGCGTTTCAGCGTCCGGCCGCCTGACGGCGCAGCGCCTTCAGTTCGTCGAACCGGGCGCTGACGTCGCGCATGACCGCCGCCATGCCCAGCATCGTCCCGTCCGCGTCCTTCAGCGGCACGATGGTGAACTCCACCGAGATGCGGGTTCCGTCCTTGCGCGTCGCCGGCACCGACAGCAGGTCGCCGCTGCCGTAACGGCTCTCCCCCGTCTTCATCACCTGGTCGTAGCCGTCCCAATGGCGTTGGCGCTGACGGTCCGGAATGATGATGTCCAAGGACTGGCCGAGCGCCTCGTCGGCGGTGAAGCCGAACACGCGCTCCGCCCCCGCGTTCCAGAAGCGGATGATGCCCTCGCGGTCGGCATAGGCGATGGCCTCGGCCGGGCTGTTCAGCAGCGCCAGCCCCAGCCGTTGCAGGTCGTTCTCGGTCATAGGTTCCCCCCTCGTCCCTGTGTTGCGGTCAAATGTCCAGAACCAGGCGTGCGCTGCGGGCGCGCGACACGCAGATCATCATCGTCTTCCCGGCGGCGCGCTCGGCGTCGGACAGGACGCTGTCGCGATGGTCCGGCTCCCCCTCCAGCACCGCCGTCTCGCAGGTGCCGCAGATGCCCTGCTCGCACGACGAGGCGACGGAAACGCCCGCGGCGTCGAGCGCCTCCAGCACGCTGGTCCCTTCGTTGACCGTGACGGTCACGCCGGAGCGGGCGCAGACGACCTCGAAGCGGTCGTCCGGCGCCGCGTCACGCCCCGCGTCCGAGCGCGGCGCGAACCATTCGAAGCGCACGTCCTGCGACGGCCGCGCGGCGCTTGCAACCGCGTCCATCAAGCGCTGCGGGCCGCAGCAATAAATCAGCGCATCGTCGGGCGTCGCCGTGAGCAGGTCGTCCACCGCCAGCCGCCGGCCTTCATCCGCGGCGTGGAGCACCACCTCGCCGTTGCCCAATTCGCGAAGCTCGGCGAGGAACGGTGCCTCGGCCGCGCTGCGCACGCAGTAATGCAGGACCCAGTCGGTCCCGCGCCGCGCCGCCTCGCGGATCATCGGCAGCAGGGGCGTGATGCCGATGCCCCCGGCGATGAACACATAGCGCGGGGCGGCGTCGAAGCGGAAACTGTTGCGGGGCGGCGCGATGGCGACGGCGGTGCCGAGCCGCAAGTCCCCGTGGATGAAGCGCGATCCCCGCCCGCCCGGCAAATTCAGCACGGCGATCCGGTAGGCGGAGCGGTCCGCCGGGTCGCCGCACAGCGAGTAGGAGCGCACCGCCCCGTCCGGCAGATGCACGTCGATGTGCGCGCCCGGCTCGTAGGGCGGCAAGTCCTCGCCGTCCGGATCGCGCAGTTCCACCAGCAGCACCTGCGGTGCGACCCGCTCCATATGATGGACGCGCATCGACCGCGTTGCTGCCGGCGGCCGTTGCGCATTCTCCCTGAGACCGGTTGTCGTCATTCCTTCGCCCGCCCCGGTGGTTGTTCCATCTGCACCCGGCCTGCGTCCGGACGTCCGTCGGTGCGGCGCGTCTCTGGCATGCCAGATACAATAAAGCCACTCTAAAACCTCAAGTTAACTTGAGGTCAAGGGCTAAGAACGTCTTGCCGTTCGGGGAACCGTCCCGGCTCCGCTCGGTTGCCGAGGGGGTAAAGCGACTTCATCACGACCGTTTGCGACGGAGACTCCCGCATGGCGAGCACGGCTTCCGACATTCTGGTGGATGTCCTGGTGGATTGGGGTGTGGACACGATCTTCGGCATGCCCGGCGACGGCATCAACGGTATCGTCGAGGCGCTGCGCCGCCGCCAGGACGAGATCCGCTTCATCCAGGTCCGTCACGAGGAGGCGGCGGCCTTCGCCGCCTGCGGCTACGCCAAGTTCACCGGGCGGCTGGGCGTGTGCATCGCCACCTCCGGCCCCGGCGGGCTGCATCTGCTGAACGGTCTCTACGACGCCAAGCTCGACCACCAGCCGGTGCTGGCGATCACCGGGCTGCAGTACCACGACCTCGTCGGCACCTACACCCAGCAGGACGTGGAGCTGGACAAGGTGTTCCAGGACGTCGCGCTCTACAACCAGCGCATCATGGGGGCGGCGCATGTCCGCAACATCGCCAATCTGGCCTGCCGCACCGCGCTCGCCCACCGCGGCGTGTCGCACATCACCATCCCCGTCGATCTGCAGGAGCAGGGCATCGGTGCCGACATGCGGGCGCCGCGCAACGTGAAGGGCCACAACACCGCCCTGTTCGCCCCCCAGCTTCCCGTCCCGTCGGAGGCGCAGACCCGCCGCGCCGTGGAGATCCTCGACGCCGGCAAGCGCGTCGTCATCCTGGCCGGCCAGGGCGCGCTGAAGGCGACTGACCAGCTCGAACGGCTGGCCGACAAGCTGGGGGCGGTGATCGTCAAGGCGCTGCTGGGCAAGGCCGCGGTGCCGGACGACAGCCCCTTCACCACCGGACAGGTCGGGCTGCTCGGCACCGCCCCCTCGCAGGAGGCGCTGGAGACCTGCGACACGCTGCTGATCGCCGGCTCGACCTTCCCCTACATCGAGTATTACCCGAAGCCGGGGCAGGCCCGCGCCATCCAGATCGACATCGACGCGGCGCGCATCGGCCTGCGCTATCCGGTGGAAGCCGGGCTGGTCGGCGATTGCGGGCTGGCGCTGGACATCCTGACCGAGCGGGTGCGGCGGCACGAGGACCGTTCCTTCCTGAAGACGGCGCAGGCGGGCAAGGCGGAGTGGATGAGGCTGATGGAGGAGCGCGGCACCCGCCCCGACCTGCCGATGAAGCCGCAGGTCGTCGCCTGGGAGCTGGGCAAGCGCCTGTCCGACACGGCCATCGTCGCCTGCGACAGCGGCACCATCGCCACTTGGTGGGCGCGGCAGATTCCGGCGCGGTGCGGCCAGATGCACTCCCTGTCCGGCAACCTCGCCACCATGGCGCCGGGCGTCCCCTACGCCATCGCGGCGCAGCTCGCCCATCCCGGACGGCAGGTGGTCGCCTATGTCGGGGACGGCGGTTTTTCCATGCTGATGGCCGACTTCGCCACGGCGGTGAAGTACAAGCTGCCGATCAAGGTCATCATCAACAACAACAATTCGCTCGGCCAGATCAAGTGGGAGCAGATCGCCATGCTGGGCAACCCCGAGTATGTCTGCGACCTCCAGCCCATCGACTTCGCCAAGGTGGCGGAGGCCTGCGGCGGCAAAGGCTTCACCGTCACCGACCCGAAGGAGTGCGGCGCCGTACTGGACGCCGCACTCGCCCACCCCGGACCGGTGGTGGTGGATTGCCTCGTCGATACCAACGAGCCGCCGATGCCGCCGAAGGTCCAGGCCAAGCAGGCCCTGCACTTCACCGAGGCGCTGGCCCGCGGCACCCCCGACGCCCTGAAGATCGCCGCCACCGTCTTCAAGGGCCGCGCCCGCGAGGTGATCTGAGACGCGGCCCGTTGGGCGTGGGGCGCCCGCTCAGGCGGCGCGCCCCACGCCCTGCTGCGATCCCTGCTGGGGGGCCGCGTCGGTCATCGCGTAGTTGCGCCCAAAGCGGTTGGCGATGAAGTCGGCGTAGCGCACCTCCTCCTGCTTCACGAAGCCCCGCTGCGGCAGCGTGCCGTCGGCCAGCAGGTCGAGCACGGCGCACATCCCCGACGCGGTGGTAATCTGGATGCCGTTGTAGAAGGTGCCGCCGATCTCCCGCCCGTAGATCTTGTTGGCGTAGGTCTCCTGGAGTAGCCGACCCCGCTTCGTCCCGGTCACCGTCACGAAGATCAGCACGACGTCCTGCAGGGTCGCCGGGATCGAGTGCTCCAGGATGTCCTTTAGCAACTCCCGCCGGCTGCCCAGCCGCAGGTCGTGCAGCAGCGCCTTCATCAGGTCGCGGTGCCCCGGATAGCGGACGGAGCGGTAGTTGAGCGTCCGCACCTTGCCCGCCAGCGTCTCGCACAGCGTGCCCAGCCCGCCCGAGGTGTTGAACGCCTCGTACAGCACGCCGTCGAGGGAGAACTCCTCGCGCTCCTCCAGCGGCGGGACGGAGACGAGGCGGCCTTCGACGATGGCCTCGCAGGGCTCCAGATACTCGTTGATGACGCCCTCGGTGCTCCAGGTCAGATTGTAGTTCAGGGCGTTGGACGGGTATTTCGGCAGGGCGCCGACGCGCATCCGCACCGTGTCCAGCGTGTCGAAGCGCGAGGCCACGTCGTTGGCGACGATGGAGATGAAGCCCGGCGCCAGCCCGCACTGCGGGATGAAGGCGCACGGCGCGCCGTCGGCCAGTTCCTTGACGCGCCGCGTGCTCGCCACGTCCTCCGTCAGGTCGAGGTAATGGGTGCCGGCGGCCCGCGCCGCCTCCGCCACGCCGACCGTCAGGTGATAGGGCAGCGCGCTCAGCACCGCGAACTTGCCGCGCATCGCCTCGGCGAGGTCGGCGGGGTCGGCGGCGTCCACCACGCGCGTCTTCATGCGCGGGTGGGCGGGCAGCCGCTCCAGCGCGTCCGCCGAACGGTCGGCGACGGTCACCCGGTAATCGCCTGTGGCCTTCAGGAAGTCGCCGATGGTCTCGCCGATCTTGCCGCCGCCCATCAGAAGAATGTCGCGCATCGTCCCGTACCCCCAGCTTCGTTGGTTTGCGTCGTTATGACGCAATCTTGACCGGACGGCCTGTCGATGTGCAGGGTGCAGGGTGACGAAACGCCCGAAATTGGTCGGCGGATTGACGGAAAGGCCGGCGATATGATGGACGAGCTGGATCAGCACCTTCTCGACGCGCTTCAGGACAACGCGCGGGAGCCCACCGCCGCGCTGGCCCGCCGCCTGCGCGTGTCGCGCAGCACGGTGCAGAGCCGCATCCAGCGGCTGGAGGAGCGCGGGGTGATCGCCGGCTACACGGTGCGGCTGTCGGACGAGACGGCGCGCCGGATGATCCGCGCCCACGTCTCCATCAACCTGTCGCCCAAGCTGACCGCCGCCGTGGTCCAGGCGCTGAAGCGGATTCCGGAGGTGCGGGCGCTTCACGCCATCAGCGGCGCGCACGACCTGATCGCCGTGGTGCGGACCGGAACGATGGAGGAGATGGACGCGCTGATCGACCGCATCGGCGCCATCGACGGCATCGAGCGGACGACCTCGTCGATCATCATGGCGACGAAGTTCGAGCGGTGAAAAAGAAAAGCCCCTCTCCCCGGATGGGAAGAGGGGCTGTGTTCAACGTGACGACGCTTACACCATGCCCGAGCGGGTGAAGGGCAGGTGGTGCAGGCGCTTGCCGGTGGCGGCGAAGACCGCGTTGGCGACCGCCGGGGCGGCGGTCGGCACGCCGGGCTCGCCGACGCCGGTCGGACGGGCGGTGGAGGGGAGGATGTGCACCTCGACCGGCGGCATCTCCGAATTGCGGAGCGGCTGGTAGGTGTCGAAGTTGCTCTGGTCCACCACGCCGCCGGTCAGCGTGATCTCGTCGCGCAGCGCGTGGCCGATGGCCCAGCCGGTGCCGCCGGAGATCTGCGCCTCGACGATGTTGGGGTTGACGACCTGCCCGCAATCCACCGCACAGACCACGCGGTCGATGGTCACGCGGCCCTGGTCGTCCACCGAGACCTCGGCGACGTGGGCGACGAAGCTGCTGAAGCTCTCATGCACGGCGATGCCGCGGCCCTTGCCCTTGGGCAGCGGCTGGCCCCAGCCGGCCTTCTCGGCCGCCAGCTTCAGCACGCCCTGGAGGCGCGGGTGGCCCTTCAGCATCTCCAGCCGGAAGGCCACCGGGTCCTTGCCCGCCGCCGCTGCCAGCTCGTCGATCATCACCTCCTTGGCGTAGGCGGTGTGGGTGTGGCCGACCGAGCGCCACCACAGGGTGGTGACCGGGGACTTCGGCGAGTGCAGATCGACGTACAGGTTCGGCACGGCGTAGGCCATGTCCGAGGAGCCTTCGACCGAGGTCGCGTCCACGCCGTTCTTGACCATCACGGCTTCGAACGGGGTGCCTTCCATGAAGCTCTGCCCGACGATGTTCTGCCGCCACGCCACCAGCGTGCCGGAGGCGTCCAGGCCCGCCTTCACCTTGTGCAGGAACAGCGGGCGGTAGCGGCCGCCGCGGATGTCGTCCTCGCGCGTCCACACCAGATGGACCGGCGCCTTGCCATAGGCCTTGGCGATGGACACCGCCTCGGCGATGTAGTCGGCGTCGGTCGTGGCGCGACGGCCGAAGCTGCCGCCCGCCCAGACGGTGTTGATCACCACCTGCTCCGGCTTGCAGCCCAGCATGGCGGCGGCGACCTTCTGCTCGACCCCCTGGAACTGCGAGCCGGCCCAGATGGTGCAGCCGCCGTCCGGGTTCAGCTCGACGGTCGCGTTCAGCGGCTCCATCGGGGCGTGGGCGAGGTAGGGGAAGACGAACTCCGCCTCCACCACCTTGGCGGCGCCGGCCAGCGCCTTCGCCGCGTCGCCGGTGTTGGTGGCCACGTTGCCCGGCTGGTCGGCCAGCTTGCGGTAGTCGGCGAGCATCTCCTCGCTGCCGCGCATCTCCGCCTTGGCGTCGTCCCACTCCACGGTCAGCGCCTCGCGGCCCTTCATGGCGGCCCAGGTGTTTTTGGCGACGACCGCGACGCCCCTCGGCAGGGTCAGCACCTCCAGGACGCCCGGCACCTGCTTGGCCGCGGCGGCGTCCACCGACTTCACGGTGCCGCCGAAGCGGGGGGAGCGGGCCATCACCGCCGTCACCTGGCCGGGGCGGCGGATGTCCATGGCGAAGATCGCCGTGCCGTCGGTCTTGGACACATGGTCCAGCCGGTGCAGCGACGGGTTGCCGATGAGCTTGTAGTCCTTGGCGTCCTTCAGCGCGACGTTCTGCGGGACGGGCAGCTTCGCCGCGTCCTCCGCCAGCTCGCCGAAGCGGGCGCTGCGGTTGGAGGCGGCGTGGCGGACGACGCCCTGTTCCACCGTGACGGACGAGGCCGGGACCGACCAGCGCGCCGCGGCGGTGGCGACCAGCATGGCGCGGGCGGCGGCGCCGGCCATGCGCAGCTCGTCCCAGCTGTTGGCGACGGCGGTGGAGCCGCCGGTGCCCTGGATGCCGAAGAAGTGGTTGGCGTAGAGCGCGCCGTCCGCCGGGGCGAAGGCGCCGCGCATCTGCGCCCAGTCGGCGTCAAGCTCCTCCGCGACGATGGTGGTCAGGCCGGTCATGATGCCCTGGCCCTTGTCCAGATGCTTGACCAGCACGGTGACCGTGTCGTCGGCGGCGATGCGGATGAAGGCCTGCGGGCGCGGGTCCGCCGGGCCGACCACCTTGGGGGCGGCGGCCTCGCTGGCGAAGCCGGTCCGGGGCAGCATGGCGCCGAGAACCAGAGCGCCGCCGGCCCCCTTGAGGAAGCCGCGGCGCGAGGGCGCGGCGACATCGGCCGCCGCCTGCTTGATGAGCTGGTTCAGCATGGCTCAGGCCCCCATCGCCTTGGCGGCGTCCTTGATGGCCGCGCGGATGCGCGGGTAGGTGGCACAGCGGCAGACGTTGCCGTCCATGGCCGCGTCGATGTCGTCGTCCGTGGGGTTGCGGTTGTCGGTCAGCAGGGCCACGGCGCTCATGATCTGGCCGGACTGGCAGTAGCCGCACTGCACCACGTCCAGCTTCTGCCACGCGGCCTGGACGGCCTGGGCGACCGTGCCGGACACGCCCTCGATCGTGGTGATCTTGGTGCCGGCGGCGGATTCCGCCGGGGTCTGGCAGGCGCGGATCGGCGTGCCGTCCATATGGACGGTGCAGGCGCCGCACTGGGCGATGCCGCAGCCGAACTTGGTGCCGGTCAGGTTCAATTCGTCCCGCAGGACCCACAGAAGCGGCATGTCGCCGGGCACGTCGACGTCCCGGTCCTGCCCGTTGATGTTCAAACGAATCATCGGATGATCCCTGTCTCTCGACTCTGCCTGTCGGGTATTATGATGCGGGCCTTCGGCGGGCAATTCCTGCGTGAATCCCAGCTTCGAAAAGACCGTGTGCAGTGTGGTCCCATTCGGCGGGCGTGGCAAACATCCCAGTATGGGAGTTGGTCTTCCGCGGAAGCGCCGGCCCTATCCGTTCGTTCGGCCCGCAAACGTGACCACGATCATCCTAACCGCTTCGCTGCGAGCCGAATAGCCGGTACAATCCGCTTGAGCTTATGAATTTGGTGCATGAATGAACCGGAACGACCTCAGCGATCTGGCGGCCTTCGCCGTCGTGGCGGAGGAGGGGAGCTTCACGCGGGCGGCGGCCCGGCTGGGCATGTCCCAATCCGCGCTCAGCCACGCCATGAAGGCGCTGGAGGATCGGCTGGGCCTGCGCCTGCTGGCCCGCACCACCCGCAGCGTGTCCACGACGGAGGCCGGGCAGCGGCTGCTGCGCACGCTGCGGCCGGCGCTGGACGACATCGCCGCCGGGCTGGCCGCGGTGGGGGAACTGCGCGAGAAACCCGCCGGCACGCTGCGCATCACCACCGGCAAGCACGCTGCCGTCCGGGTGCTGTGGCCCGTGCTGTCGCGCTTCCTCGCCGACTATCCGGAGGTGCAGGTGGAGCTGTCCATCGACAGCAGCCTGACCGACATCGTGGCCAGCCGCTTCGACGCCGGGGTCCGGCTGGGCGAGCAACTCGAAAAGGACATGATCGCGGTGCGCATCGGCCCGGACATCCGGGCGGCCATCGTTGGGGCGCCTTCCTACTTCGCGCAGCATCCGGTGCCCTGCGCCCCGCAGGATCTGGCCGGGCACGACTGCATCAATTACCGCTTCACCACGTCCGGCGCCGTCTATGTCTGGGAGTTCGAGGAGGACGGCCACCCGGTGAACGTCCGGGTGTCGGGATCGCTGGTCTCCAACGACATGGACGTCATCATGGCCGCCGTCCTCGACGGGCGGGGGCTGGCCTACATCTTCGAGGACGAGGTGGCGGAGCACATCGCCGCCGGGCGGCTGGTCCGCGTGCTGGACGACTGGTGCACCCCGTTTCCCGGCTATTACCTCTACTACCCCAGCCGCCGGCAGATCCCACCGGCCCTGGCCGCCCTGGTCGACGCGCTGCGCTACCGACTGTAGCAACCGTGCAACTTACACATGCCGATTCCGCGCTCCGGCCAGATCCGAAAAAGGATTATTAACGTACCAAAAGAATAAGGTAATCGGATCAAGCGGCACCGAGCCGCCGGAACGGGATGAACGCCGGATGATGCGTGTGTATGCCTGCATAACCCAGCAGCACGATCTGTGGCTCGTGCTGCTGGCGGGGGCGGTGTGTGGATTCGGTGCCTGGGTATCCTTGAACCTCGCCCGCCGCGCGGCGGCGGCGGTGGGGCGGGCGCGCCGGGGCTGGCTGGCCGGTGCCGCGACGGCGACCGGCGGCGGCGTGTGGGCGACCCATTTCATTGCCATGCTGGCCTTCCAGACGAGTCTGCCCACGGGCTACGACGTCGGTTTGACGGTCCTGTCGAGCCTGATCGCCATCGGCGGCGCCGCGGTGGGCATCCGCCACGCCATCGGCGGCGGGCGGCTGGCCGCTCCGCTGGGCGGCGCCATCGCCGGGGCGGCGGCGACCGCCATGCATTTCACCGGAATGGCGGCGCTTCAGGTGCCGGCCAACCTGCATTACGACCCGGTTTACGTCACGGTGGCGCTGGGCCTGGGCGTCCTGCTGGGCGGGGCGGGCTTCACCGCCGCCCTGCGCATCGGCTCGCTGAAGGGGCTGGCGACCGGCGCCGCCCTGCTGGCGCTGGGCATCTGCGGGCTGCATTTCACCGGCATGGCCGGCGTTACGCTGATCCCCGACCCGCTGCACGACATGTCCGACCAGATCATGGAGCCGGGCTTTCTGGCGGTCGCCATCGCGGTGACGGCCACGGTGGTGATGGCGCTGGGCCTCGTCGGGGCCATCGTCGACCAGCGGCTGGCCGCGCGGACGGCGCACGAGGCGGCCCGGCTGCGCGCCAGCGAGGAGCGGTTCCGCCAGCTCGCCGACGCCACCACCGAAGGCATCGTGATCCACCGCGACGGCGTGGTCCTCGACGTCAACCGCGCCATGGCGGAGCTGCTGGGCAGGCCGCAGGCGCAGTTCATCGGCCAGTCCATGCTGCGCTTCGTGGTGCAGAACCGCCGCTCCGACATCGAGCGCAAGCTGGCCCAGCCGACCTCCGAACGGGTCGAACTGGATCTGCTGCACGACGACGGCACGCTGGTGATGGTCGAGGCGCACGGGCAGGACATCACGCACGAGGGCCGGCCCGCCCGCGTCGTCGCCGTGCGCGACATCCGCGAGCGCAAGCGGGCGGAGGAGCGCATCCGCCACATGGCCCACCACGACCTGCTGACCGGCCTGCCGAACCGTTCCCTGTTCCTCGACCGGCTGAACGGCGCGCTGACCAGCGCGGGGCGGGCGCGCACCGGGGTGGCGGTGCTCTATCTGGATCTCGACCGCTTCAAGGCGGTGAACGACCTACTGGGCCACCCGGCGGGCGACCGGCTGCTGCAGGAGATGGCGCGCCGCATGCTGGAGGCGGTGCCCAGCCACGACACGGTGGCGCGGCTGAGCGGCGACGAGTTTGCAGTCCTGCACCGCATCGCCCAGCCGGGCGAGGCTCTGGCCCTGGCCGACCGGCTGGTCAAGACGCTGGGCCTGCCCGCCGAGCTGGACGGCCAGCGCATGGTGGTCGGGGCGAGCGTCGGCATCGCCCTGTTCCCCCAGGACGGCGGCGGGGCGGAAGCGCTGCTCCAGCACGCCGACACCGCCCTTTACCGTGCCAAATCGGAGGGGCGGAACACCTTCCGCTTCTTCGAGGCGGAAATGGACGAGCGTCTGCAGGCCCGCCGCGGCCTGGAACGTGACCTGCGCCAAGCGCTGAGCGACGGCGCGCTCAGCGTCCATTACCAGCCGCTGGAGGATTGCCGGACCCACCGCGTCCTGGGGTTCGAGGCGCTGGTGCGCTGGAAGCACCCGGAACGCGGCATGATCCCGCCGTCGGAGTTCGTGCCGCTGGCCGAGGAGAGCGGGCTGGTCATGCAACTCGGCGAGTTCGTTCTGCGCACCGCCTGCCGGGACGCCCGGAACTGGCCCGATCCGGTCAAGGTGGCGGTGAACCTGTCGCCGGTCCAGTTCCGCCATTCCGACCTCCCGGCCACCATCCTCGGCATCCTGGAGGAGGAGGGGATGGCGCCGCACCGGCTGGAGATCGAGGTGACCGAGGGGGTGATGATCGACGACACCGAGCGCGCCCTGGCGGCGCTGACCGCGCTGAAGGCCGCCGGTGTCCGCATCGCGCTCGACGATTTCGGCACCGGCTATTCCAGCCTCAGCTACCTGCAGAAATTCACCTTCGACAAGCTGAAGATCGACCGCTCCTTCGTCCAGCTGATGGCGGAGAACCGCGAATCCCTGTCGATCATCCGCACCATCCTGGCGCTCGCCAAGAGCCTGGACATCGCCGTCACCGCGGAGGGCGTGGAGACGGAGGAGCAGCGGACCCTGCTGAAGAACGAATCCTGCAACCAGCTCCAGGGCTATCTGATCGGGCGCCCGGTCCCGGCGTCGGAGCTGGCGCGCTTCTACGAGCCGGCGTGAGGCCGGGCCGGCCGCCCCCACGGCACGGGGCGATGTGACGGAACCGTTGGACAAACGGACGAAGGCCGCCGCACAGTGTCCCCCGTCATGACCGGATTGCGTGCCTTCGCCGGGCGTCTCATCGCCGCTCTTCTCCTGCTCCCGTTCCTGCCCCCGGACATCGCGGCCGGGCGGGAGGCCCGCACCGCCGTCACGGTGCTGACCTCCTTTCCCGCGGGCTTCTACGAGCCGGTGCGCGAGGCCTTCGAGGCGGCGCACCCCGACTGGCGCCTGCGCATCGTCAACACCAAGACCACCGCCGCGATCAGCCAGCTTCAGGAGCGGGCGGACGACGGGGTCGACGTCTTCTGGGCATCCGCCCCCGACGCCTTCGAGGTGCTGAAGGCGGCCAAGCGCCTGCAGCCGCTCGCCGCCCGCCCGACGGGGGCGCCGCCGACCGTCGGGAACCAGCCGATCAACGATCCGGACGGCGCCTATCTCGGCTTCGCGCTGTCGGGTTACGGACTGCTGTGGAACCAGCGCTATCTGGATCGCCACGGCCTGCCGGCGCCCAAGCGGTGGGAGGATCTCCGCCGCCCCGCCTACGCCCGGCATCTCGGCATCACCGCGCCGTCGCGCTCCGGCACCATGCATCTGATGGTAGAGACCGTGTTGCAGATGCAGGGGTGGGAGCGCGGCTGGGCGACGTGGCTGGAGATCGCCGGCAACCTCGCCACCGTGACGGCGCGCAGCTACGGCGTGGTGGACGGCGTCGCCAAGGGGCGCTTCGGCGTCGGGCTGAGCATCGACTTCCTCGGGCAGTCCGCCGGGTCGGAGGAGGAGGACCTGCGCTTCGCCTATCCCGCCGACAGCCTGTTCTTTCCCGCCAGCGTGGCGCTGCTGCGCGGCGCGCCGAACCCGGAGGGGGCCGGGGCCTTCATCGACTTCCTGCTGTCCCCGGCCGGTCAGGCGCTGCTCGTCCGCCCGGACATCCAGCGGCTGCCGGTGCGGCCCGACGCCTACGCGGCGGCCCCGGCCGGCTACCCCGACCCCTACCGGACGGAGACCGGGGACGACCTGTTCCTGTTCGACCGCGCCCTGTCCGGCGCCCGCTACGAGTTGGTGAACCTGCTGTTCGATGAGCTGGTGACCTTCCGGGTCAAGACGCTGAACCGGGTCTGGCAGCTGATCCACGAGGGGGAGGCGCGCCTCTCCGCCCTCTACGGCGCCGCCGCCCACGAGCCGGTCGCGGCGGACCTGCTGCGTGCCGCGCGGGCGGCGGCCACCGCGGTCCCGGTCTCCGCGGCGGAGGCCGCCGACCCCGCCTTCTCCATGGCGCTGCGCCGGCCGGCGCGCGGGCTTCCCGTGTCCAGCCGGCAGGCCGAACTGGAAGCCGCGTGGCGGGCCTTCTCCCAAGAGAGTCTGGACGAGGCGCTGGCCCTGGCGGAGCGCGCGCTGATCATCCTGCGCGTGGCCAGCGGCGAAGGGGTGTGGCCGTGAGCGCGGAGACGATGTCCGGGCAGTCCGCCGGCCCCGTGCGCTTCGGCATCCGGGCGCGGTTGCTGCTGGCCTTCGTCGCGGTGGCGGCTCTGTCGGTGGTCGCCTGCGGGCTGGGCTGGCTGTCCTACGACCGGCTGGGCGGCACGCTGGATGAGTTCGCGGAGAGCCATCTGCCCGCACTGGGCCTCGCCGCGCGTCTGGCGGAGGAGGGCGGAAGCATCATCGCCACCGCACCGATCCTCGCCAACGCCCAGACGGAGCCGGAGCTGGGGGCGATCCGCGACGCGCTGGGCCGCCGGCTCGCCGCGCTGCGCGCGCTGGCGGCGGAGGGGGAGCGCGGCGTCCCCGGGCTGCGGCCTCTGGTGGACGCGCTCGGCCGCAACCTGACCGACCTCGACGCCACCGTGCGGCACCGGCTGGCGCTGGCCCGCCGCAACCAGGAGGGCATCGAGCGGCTGCGCTGGCTGCACGCCGATTTCCTCGATGAGATCGAGCCGCTGGTCACCGACGCCCGCTTCAACATCCAGAGCGCGCTGGGCCTCGTCGAGGCCGGCACCCGCTCCGCCGAGGCCGTCCGCACCCTGCGCGCGGAGAGCCGGCGCAGCGAGGCGGTGCTGCAGATCGGGGCGAACGGCAACCTCGCGGTCGGGCTGATCGCGCGGGCCGCGACGCTGGCCACCACCGAGGCGCTGGACGACAACGCGGGGTTCCTGGAGGAGACCGCCGACCGGCTGCAACGCGACCTTGCGACCCTGGAGGACTGGGCGGACGGCGTGTCGCTGGCGCAGCTGGTCGCCCGCCTGCTGGATCTGGCCCGCGGCGAGGGCAGCGTCCCGGAGCTGCGCCGCGCGGAGCTGGCCGCGGCCGACCAGGGGCAGGGCCTGCTGGCCGAGAACCGGACGCTGGTGGCCCGGCTGAACGGCCTGATCGCCCAGCAGGTGCAGTCGGTGGAAACCACCTCGCGCGCCGCCGCGGCGCGGTCGGCCCAGGCCATCGCCGAGGGACGGTCGGCCCTGCTGGCGAGCGCGCTGGTCAGCCTGCTGGTGGCGGTGCTGGTGGCTTGGCTGTACGTCAACCGCAGCATCATCTCGCGCCTGACGCGGTTGGGCAGCGCGGCGCACGAGATCGCCGCCGGCAACCTCAAGGCCGACATCCCGCTGGGCGGCAACGACGAGCTGTCGCAAATGGCCGCGGCGCTTCTGGTCTTCCGCGACACCGCCATCGCGGTGGAGGAGGCCAACGCCCAGGCCATCATCGACAACGCCCAGGCCGGGCTGGCGACCACCGACGCCGACGGGGTGATCGAGTTCGTCAACCCGCTGGCTTCCGCGCTGATCGCCGCGCCGGACGGCACCGCGGACGGACGTCTGGCCGACCGGCTGGAGCCCGCCGGCGCGCGGCGCGTGGAGGACTTCTTCCGCGCGGCCGGCGAGGCCCCGGAGGAGGCGGCGCCGTCCCTGTCCATCCTGACCGCCGGGCGGCGGCCGGACGGCCGCCCGGTGCCGGTCCAGGTGGGCATCCGCCCCTTCCGGCGGCGCCAGCAGCAGCGCTTCATCGTCACCCTGACCGACATGACGGAGCGGGTGGAGGCGCAGCACATCCTGGAGCGCACGGTGGCGGAGCGCACCGCCGACCTGCGCACCACCAACGCGCGGCTGGAGCGGGCCATCGCCGAGCACCAGCGCGCCGAGCGCGACCTGCGCGATGCCCAGGCGGAGCTGGTGCAGGCCGGCAAGCTGGCGGCGCTGGGCCAGCTCGCCGCCGGGGTGGGGCACGAGCTGAACCAGCCGCTGTCGGCCATCCGCTCCTACGCCCACAACGGGCGCAAGCTGATCGCGCTCGGCCGGGTCGCGGAGGCGGAGGGCAACCTCGGCAAGATCGCCGACCTGACCGCCCGCATGGCCAACATCACCAACCATCTGAAGCGTTTCGCCCGCCGTCCCGACACCCGGCTGGGCGCGGTGGAGCTGGCGCCGGTGGTGCAGGGCGCGCTTTCGCTGTTCGGCGACCGGCTGCGCGAGGAGTCCGTGGAGCTTGCGGTGGAGCTGGCGGAAGACGGCGCGCCGCTGCGCGTCCGCGCCGAGGAGGTGCGGCTGGAGCAGGTGCTGGTCAACCTGCTGAGCAACGCGCTGGACGCCGTGGCCGGCGCGCCGCAGCGCCGCATCGCCATCACCGCGGAGGCGGCGGACGACACCGTCCGCATCACGGTGCGCGACAGCGGCCCCGGCATTCCCGACGCGGTGGCCGGGCAGGTGTTCGATCCTTTCTTCACGACCAAGCCGGTGGGCGCCGGGCTGGGCCTCGGCCTCTCGATCTCCTACAACATCGTGCGGGACTTCGGCGGTGCCCTGTCGGTGGCCGAGAGCGGCCCCGACGGAACCGCCTTCCTGCTGACCCTGACCCGTGCCTGAGCGACATCGCATGACCGTTCTCCTGATCGACGACGACCACGAGGTGCTGGACGCCAGCCGCCAGACGCTGGAGCTGGAAGGCTTCGCGGTGGAGGCGACGGCCCGGCCCGAAGACGCCCTGGACCGGCTCGGCCCGTCCTGGCCGGGCGTGGTGGTGACCGACGTGCGCATGCCCGGGCTGGACGGCTTCGCCCTGCTGGAGCGGGTGCGCGCCGCCGATCCGGAGGTGCCGGTGGTTCTGGTGACCGGGCACGGTGACATCGCCATGGCGATGCGGGCGGTGCGCGGCGGCGCCTACGACTTCATCGAGAAGCCGGCCGAGCCCGGCCATCTGGTCGAGGTGGTGCGCCGCGCGCTGGAGCACCGGCGGCTGGTGCTGGAGAACCGCAGCCTGCGCGCGCAGCTCGCCGGCGGCGGCTCGCTGGAGGCGCGCATCATCGGGCGGTCCGCCGCCATCGAACGGCTGCGCGCCGCCGTGGCCGGGCTGGCCGACGCGGAGGTGGACGTCCTGCTGTTCGGCGAGACCGGAACCGGCAAGGAACTGGTCGCCCGCAGCCTGCACGACGCCGGGCGCCGCCGGGCCGGCAACTTCGTCGCGCTGAACTGCGGCGCCCTGCCCGACACCATCATCGAGAGCGAGCTGTTCGGCCACGAGCCCGGCGCCTTCACCGGCGCGCAGGGGCGGCGCATCGGCAAGCTGGAGCACGCCGACGGCGGCACGCTGTTCCTCGACGAGATCGAGAGCATGCCGATGCACCTCCAGGTCAAGCTGCTGCGCGTGCTGCAGGAGCGGGTGATCGAGCGCGTCGGCGGCAACCGGCCGATCCCGCTGGACCTGCGCGTGGTCGCCGCCACCAAGGTCGATCTGCTGCGGCTGGCCGGGGAGGGCAAGTTCCGCGAGGATCTCTACTACCGCCTGAACGTGGTGACCGTGCCGCTTCCGCCCCTGCGCGAGCGGCGGGAGGACGTGCCGCTGCTGCTGCGCCACTTCCTCGACGCCGCCGCGGCCCGGTCCCGCCGCCCGGCGCCGCCGGTGGACGCGGCGGCGCTGGCCCGCCTCGCCGCCCATGGCTGGCCGGGCAACGTCCGCGAGTTGCGCAACGTCGCCGAGCGCATGGCCCTGGGCCTGGGTGACGGTCTGGCGGGCGGACCGGTCACCGGGGCGGGCGGCGGCGGGATCGAACCCCTGGCCGAACAGATGGACCGCATCGAGAGGCAGCTCGTCGAGGACGCGCTCGCCCGCTGCGGCGGGCGGGTTGGCGAGACGGCCGACAAGCTGGGCATCACCCGCAAGACCCTGTACCTGAAGATGCGCCACCACGGCCTCCACCGCGGCGACTTTGCCGAGGAGTGAGGGCCAAGGAAGGAGAATGGGGGACGGTCAGTTGGGCTTCGTCCCGCCGTTCGGTGCGTTCCAGCCCTGCCGTTGTCTCTTGAACTCCTCGTAGGACTGGTCGGCCATCCCGCGCAGCGAGCGCCCGATCGCCGCGTATTCGTACTCGTTCAGATTGGCCAGCGAGACGCGGGCGGCCGGCTGCAGGGTGCCGAAGCCCTTGCCCGGCAGCAGGACGATGCCGGTCTCCGCGGCGATGCGGAACAGCATGTCGTTCGGAACGAAGTTCGCCTTCACCCAGGCCGCGTAGTCCGGGCCGTAGAGCTTCAGCGCGATGTCCTCCAGATCGAGGAGCGTGTAGTAGTCCACCGCGTTCGGGTCGGACTGCGTCGGCAGGCCCAACTCGCGGTACAGGGCGGCTTCGCGCCGGCGGATGACCTTCTTCAGCTCGGCCTTGTAGCCGTCCTGCTCGTCCATCAGGGCGAACAGGGAGAACAGCACCATCTGCACCTGCTGCGGCGTGGACAGCCCGGCGGTGTGGTTCAGCGCCACGGTGCGGCTGTCGGCGACCAGCCGGTCGATGAAGCGCAGGCCGCGCACGTCCGGAACCAGCGAGCCGTAGCGGCGGTCGAGCGCCGCCTTGCGCTCCTCCGGCAGGCCGGCGATCCGCTGGTCGCAGACGTTCTGCTTGTGCGTGGCGATCACCCCCAGCCGCCATCCCGTCGCCCCGAAATACTTCGAGAAGGAATAGACCAGCATGGTGTTCTCGGGGCAGACGGCGAACAGCGACCGGAAATCGTCCGCGAAGGTCCCGTAGACATCGTCCGTCAGGATGATCAGGTCCTTCCGCTCGTTCTTCACGATGGCGGCGATGCGGTCGAGGCTGCGGTCGTCCATCTTGACCGAGGGCGGGTTGCTGGGGTTGACGCAGAAGAACACCTTGACCGCCGGGTCCTTCAGCTTGTCCAGCTCGGAGTCCGGATACTGCCAATGGCTGGCCGGGTCGGCGTTGATGGCGACCTCCGTCAGCCCGTACTCGTCGAGTTCCGGGATCTCGATGTAGGGGGTGAAGACGGGCAGGCCGATGGCCACCTTGTCGCCCCGCTCGACCAGCCCGTTCTGCTTCATCGTGTTGAAGATGTAGGTCATCGCCGCGGTGCCGCCCTCGACCGCGAACAGATCGACGTTGCCGGTCGGCAGGAAGCCGCCGACCATCTCCTTCACCAGATAGTGTCGGACGATCTCCTCGCTGATCGCCAGCATGCGCGGCGGCACCGGGTAGTTCGCCCCCAGCACCCCCTCCACCATCTCATGCAGGAAGCCGGAGCCCGGCAGGCCGAGCTGGTCGCGCACGTAGCTCAGCGCGCGGCCGAGAAACACGACGCCTTCCTGATCGCGGTGCTCCGAGACGTAGCGTTCGAACCGGCTCTCGATGCCCTCGATCCGCGGCAGGCCGCCGACGCCGTTCGGCATGTAGGAGAAGGACAGCTCGGCCTCGGCCACGGCGAACAGGCCCAGCCGGAAGAAGGCCCGGCGCGGCAGGGTCGCCAGGAAGTTCGGGTTGCCGCGCCCCGCGTTCAGCATCAGCCGGTTCTCGCGGCCGGAGGCGAGCTTGATCAATTCGTCCTTCAGTTCGAAGGGACTGAGCTTCGCGTATCGGCTGTAATCGACAGAGTCCATCAGGGGATCTCCTCGCATGGATTACACGAAGGCCACCACCAGCGGCCCCAGCAGGGTCAGGAAGACGTTCGCCAGCGCGTAGGTGATGGCGAAGGGAACGGTCGGGATGGAGTTGCCGGCCTTGTCGAGCACCTCGCCGAAGGCGGGGTTGGCGCTGCGCGACCCGGAGAGCGCGCCGGCGAAGATGGCCGCGTTGTCGTAGCGCAGCAGATAGCGGCCGACGAACAGGGTGATGATCATCGGCACCAGCGTCACGACCACGCCGACCAGGAAGATGCTCAGCCCGCTCTCGACCACGGTGCTCACGGCCTGCCGGCCCGATTGGAGTCCGACCACGGCGACGAAGCCGGCCAGACCCAGGTCGCGCAGCAGCGTGGAGGCCGGCGTCGGCATGTTCCCGATGGCGAGGTTGCGGGTGCGGTACCAGCCGAACAGCAGACCGGCCAGCAGGGCGCCGCCGCCGCTGCCCAGCGTCAGCGGGATGTCGCCGATGCGGATGACGGCCAGACCGACGAGCAGGCCGAGCGCCAGCCCCAGCCCGTGGTAGATGAAGTCGGTCTTGTCGCTCGTGATGACCTCCGTCCCCACCGACGCGGCGACGCGCTGCACATCCTCCGCGGTGCCGTAGAGCGTGGCGACGTCGCCGGCTTCGATCACCGTGTCGGGAGCGAGCGGCAGCGGCCGGTCGCTCCGCTTGATGCCGGTCACATAGACGCCGTGGTACAGATTGGCCGAGGACGCTTTGCGGATCTCGGCGACGCTGCGGTGCACGAAGGCGGGGTTGGTGATGGCCACATCGCGCACCAGCATGATGAGGTCCATGCCCTGCGAGGACTGAAGCTCCGGGCCGAGCCGGTCGGCAAGACCGACGACCCCGGCCCGTCGTCCGACCAGCAGCACGACGTCCCCGGCCTCCAGCCGCAGGTCCGGCTGCAACCCGATCAGCGCGTTGTTGCGCTTCACGCGCTCGACGCTGACCGGACCGTCGGCGGAGTCCGCCTCGATCTGCGCCACCGTCCGCCCGGCCGCCCGCTCGATGCGGTAGAGGCGCCCGACCAGGGGCGGCATGGCGTATTCCTCGCCCCGCGCCAGGAAATGGGCGCCGGCCAGCATCGCGGTTTCCGCCTTGATGGCGTCGTCGCGGATGCTGCGCTTCATGATCCAGGGCAGCAGGTTGACGCAGACCAGGATGGCGCCGAAGGACCCGAAGATGTAGGTGACGGCGTAGCCGACCGCGACGTTGCCCTGGAGGCGCTGCACCTCCTCCGCCGGCAGCCCGAGCTTGCCGATGGCCGAGCTGGCCGTGCCGATGATGGCCGACTGGGTCAGCCCGCCGGATGCGATGCCCGCCGCCAGACCTTTGTCGAGGCCGGTCAGGCGGGCCATGATCACGACGGTGACCAGACCGCTGACCGCCAGCACCGCCGCCAGGATGATTTCACGGATCGACTGCCGTCCCAGCGATTGAAAGAACTTCGGGCCGCTTTCAAAGCCGACCGCGTAAATGAACAAAGCGAAGAGAACGGCCTTGACGCCGTTGTCGATGGACACGCCGATCTGGCTGATCACCACGGCGACCAGCAATGATCCGGCGACGCCGCCGAGCTGGAACTTGCCGAATTGAAACTTACCGATCCAATAGCCGCCCGCCAGGGAAAGAAATAACGCAATTTCCGGAGCTTGATTGACGATCGAGTGAAGCCATGACATGCGGAATCCTTTGAAAGATTTCTTCCTGTGCGCATCGCCGATCGGGGGAGATGATGAAGTGAAATAGTAATGTTGCTCAACGGTCAAGGCGCGCCGTTTTGTTCAATGCAAGACAATCTTTTTTGGAATATGGTGATGTTTGCGCAGAAATATCGGCTGTTTTGTTTCTTGTCAGAGGCTTATGGAGCTGGCTTGGCTGGATGATTTTTTAAATATTTTGTGTTCATCGCCGATGTGCCGGATGAACCTATTCAAGGAGAGGTTGGATACTTGGAGTGGCGGTAACGCTTTTGGCCGCGGCGTCGCCTTCTTTGCGGCCGGGCGTGGCGGATCGCCGATCCGCCGTGGAGCGCGGCGAGGCCTGGGGGCTGGACCACCCCTGTTCCCGCCGTTACCCATCGTCCCCGGCCGATGTTACCGGTCTTACCCATCCTCCCGGCGCAACCCCAGTAAATTCGCCTGCGAACGGTCTGGCACGCGGATTGCTGAATGAGCCTGCAGAAAAAACACTGGGAGGAACCATCCTATGTCTCGCACGCTGCACGGCGTCGCGGCCGCCCTGGCCGTCCTGCTCGCTTCCAGCACCGCCGCCTTCGCCCAGGACCCGTCGGGCAAGCTGGTCGTCGTCACCTCCTTCCCGAAGGACCTGACCAGCGCCTTCCAGCAGGCCTTCCAGAAGGCCTACCCGAAGGTCACGCTGGAGGTTCTGAACCGCAACACCAACGCGGGTGTGAAGTATCTCCAGGAGACGGCGTCGAACAACGGCACCGACCTGTTCTGGGCCTCCGCCCCCGACGCCTTCGAGGTCCTGAAGGGCGCCAACCTGCTGCAGGCCTACAAGCCGAAGGTCGAGGGCATTCCGGAGAAGGTCGGCGCCTACCCGATCAACGATCCGGATGGCATGTACGCCGGCTTCGCCGCCTCGGGCTACGGCATCATGTGGAACAGCCGCTACATGAAGGCCAACGACCTGCCGGCCCCCAAGGAGTGGTCGGACCTCGCCAAGCCGGTCTATTACGACCATGTCGCCATCTCCGCCCCGTCGCGCTCCGGCACCACGCACCTGACCATCGAGACCATCCTCCAGGGCGAGGGCTGGGAGAAGGGCTGGCGGACCAACAAGGAGATCGCCGGCAACTACCGCACCATCACCGAGCGCAGCTTCGGCGTGCCGGACGGCGTGAATTCCGGCAGCTTCGGCATCGGCATCGTGATCGACTTCTTCGCGCTGTCGTCCCAGGCCTCGGGCTTCCCGGTGGAGTTCGCCTATCCGACGGTCACCACCATCGTGCCGGCCAACATCGGCATCGTGAAGAACGCTCCCAACAAGGCCGCCGCCGAGACCTTCGTCGACTTCATCCTGTCGCCGCAGGGCCAGGAGGTCCTGCTGCAGCCGGCCATCCGCCGCCTGCCGGTCAACCCGGCCACCTACGCCAAGGCGCCGGCCGACTACCCGAACCCGTTCGAGGACACCTCGCTGGGCTCGCAGGTGAACTTCGACGTCGAGGTGTCGCAGGCCCGCTACAACGTGGTGGACGCGCTGTTCGACCAGCTCATCACCTTCCAGCTCGACGGGCTGAAGGCGGCGACCCGCGCCATCCATCAGGCCGACGCCGCGCTGGCCAAGAAGCCCAACGACAAGGCCAAGGCGCTGCTGGCCGAGGCGCGCGACCTCGTCGCCGCCATGCCGGTGACCGCCCAGGAGGCCGCCGACCCGCAGCTCTCCGGCGCCTTCACGGTGGAGCGCAAGAGCGCCACCGACGCCGTGCCGGAGCGTCAGGCCCAGGTCGAGCAGAAGTGGGCCGCCTTCGCCAAGGACAACTACGCTGCCGCCCGCAAGAAGGCCGAAGAGGCCCTGGCGCTGGCCCGCTGACCCGAGCGTGACGGGAGGGGCGCCCCGCGCGGACGCCCCTCCCCGCCTTCTCCCCCGATACCATTGGGCTGAACCATGACGTCTCTTGCGCTCACGCGCGAAAGCATCGCGCGCGTGCGGCCGGGGCCGGCGGTGGCGGCTGTGCTGATCGCGCTGTTCCTGCTGCTGTTCCTCGTCGTGCCGGTCGTCCAGGTCATCTTCGTCGCCTTCCAGGACAAGACGACCGGGGCCTTCACCCTGATCAACTTCGCCGACTTCTTCCAGAACGACCTGTTCATGCGGTCCTTCTGGAACTCCTTCTACGTCTCCGCCATGTCGGTGGTGGTGGCGAGCGCGCTGGCCCTGCCGCTGGCCTATCTGACGACGCGCTTCGAGTTCCGCGGCGCCGTGCTGATCCAGAGCCTGGGCATCATCCCGCTGATCATGCCGCCCTTCATCGGCGCCGTGGCGATGCAGCTGCTGTTCGGGCGCAACGGCACGGTCAACCTGCTGCTGCGCGACCATTTCGGCATCTCCATTCCCTTCATGGAGGGGCTGAACGGCGTCATCTTCGTGCAGAGCATCCACTATTTCCCGTTCATCCTCATCAACCTGTCGGCCAGCCTGAAGAACATCGACCGGGCGATGGAGGAATCGGCGCAGAATCTCGGCTGCCACGGCTTCCGGCTGTTCCGCCGCATCGTCTTCCCGCTGGCCATGCCGGGCTACGTCGCCGGCGCGTCGCTGGTCTTCATCAAGGTGTTCGACGACCTCGGCACGCCGCTGCTGCTCAACGTCAACGACATGCTGGCGCCGCAGGCCTACCTGCGTATCTCCTCCATCGGCATCGCCGACCCGATGGGCTACGTGATCTCGGTGGTGCTGATCGTCTGCTCGCTGCTCGCCCTCTGGGTGTCGGCGCTGGCGATGAAGGGCAAGGACTACGCGACCGTCCAGCGCGGCGGCGGCGGTCTGGCGCGGCGGCGCATGAAGCCGCTGGAGCTGGTGGCGGCCTACGCCGTCGTTCTGCTGATCCTGGTGCTGGTGCTGGCGCCGCACATCGGCCTGACGCTGCTGTCCTTCGCGACGATCTGGTCCTTCAGCCCGTTCCCCGACGCCTTCACGATGAAGCATTACGGGACGGTCTTCCTGGAGAGCGGCCAGTACATCACCAACACGCTGCTCTACGCCTCGCTGGCCGCACTGCTCGACGTGGTGATCGGCACGGCCATCGCCTATCTGGTGCTGCGCAGCAAGCTGCCGGGCCGGCAATGGCTGGACTACATCGCCATGGCGGCGCTGGCGGTGCCGGGCGTGGTGCTGGGCATCGGCTATCTGCGCAGCTTCTACGACGTGCCCATGCCCTTCACCGGGCAGCCGCTGTCCGGCTTCTGGCTGATCCTGGTCTTCGCGCTGGCGATCCGCCGCCTGCCCTACGCGCTGCGCGCCTGCACGGCGGCCCTGCAGCAGGTCAGCAACTCGCTGGAGGAGGCGGCCGAGAATCTGGGCGCCACCAAGCTGCGCACCATCAGCCGCGTGGTCGTGCCGCTGATGTCCGGCGGCATCCTGGCCGGCTTCGTCACCAGCTTCGCCACCGCGGCGGTCGAGCTGTCGGCGACCATCATGCTGGTCCATTCGCAGAGCGACGCGCCGCTGGCCTACGGCCTCTACGTCTACATGCAGTCGGCGGCCGGGCGCGGTCCGGGGGCGGCGCTGGGCGTCTTCGCCGTCGTCATCGTCGGGCTGGGCACCTACCTGTCGCACGTCATCATCGAGCGGGGCCGGCGCGAGCGCGGCCAGGACCATTGAGGGGAACCGCCACCATGAACCATCAATTCTCCCCCGCCTCCCTGGCCGCCGGGATGCAGAGCGTCGGCGTCCGCATCGACGGCGTGGACCTGTCCTACGGCAGCCACCGCGTGCTGAAGGACATCCACCTCGACATCAAGCCGGGCGAGTTCTTCGCCTTCCTCGGCCCGTCGGGCTGCGGCAAGACCACGCTGCTGCGGCTGATCGCCGGCTTCAACACGGCGCAGCGCGGGGCGGTGACGATCGGCGGGCGCGACATCTCGGGCCTGCCGGCGCACAAGCGCGACGTCGGCATGGTGTTCCAGAGCTACGCGCTGTGGCCGCACATGACGGTGCGCCGCAACGTCGCCTTCGGGCTGGAGGAGCGGCGCGTGCCGCGCGCGGAGATCGAGCGGCGGGTGGACGCGGCGCTCGACCTCGTCGGGCTGAAGCATCTGGCCGACCGCCGTCCGTCGCAGCTGTCGGGCGGCCAGCAGCAGCGCGTCGCGCTCGCCCGCACCATCGTGATCGAGCCGAAGGTGCTGCTGCTGGACGAGCCGCTGTCGAACCTGGACGCCAAGCTGCGCGTGCAGATGCGCCAGGAGCTGCTGAGCCTGCAGCGCAAGCTGGGGCTGACCACCATCTTCGTCACCCACGACCAGGAGGAGGCCAACACCATCTGCGACCGCATCGCGGTGATGGAGGACGGCATCGTCCAGCAGGTGGGCACCCCGCAGGAGCTGTACGACCACCCGGCCAACCTGTTCGTCGCCGGCTTCCTCGGCACCGCCAACGTGCTGGAGGGGCAGGTGCGCGCCGTGGACGGCGGGACGGCCTTCGTCATCGGCGGCGGCGTGCCGATTCCGCTGCCGCACGGCGTGGAGCCGGGGGCCGAGGGCAAGCTGATGTTCCGGCCGCAAAATCTCTTTATCCGCCAGGACGGCGGGCCGCCGCGCGCGGGCCATGTCCGGCTGATGGGCGTGGTGCGGCACCGCGAGTTCCTGGGCGCCTCGATCCGCTACGCGGTGGACATCGGGGGACAGCAGGTTCAGGTTGACGCCCCGCACCAGGCCGGCGACGCGCTGCTGCCGACCGACACCCCGATCACCCTCGACCTCGCGGCCGACAAGGCCCGCTTCCTGCGCCGATAGGAGTCGCATTCCGGTGACCAGCCTTCCCAACCGCACGTCCTTGCGTGCCGTCGCCTTCGACCTCGACGGCACGCTGGTGGACAGCGCCGCCGACCTGATGCACGCCTCCAACGCCCTGCTCGCCGAGTTGGGCCGCCCGCCGGTCGATCTGCCGGCGGTGCGCTCCTTCATCGGCGACGGGGTGGCCAAGCTGGTGGAGCGGGTCCTGACCGCCACCGGCGGCCTGCCCGGAGCGGAGGAGACGGCGGCCCACACCCGCCGCTTCCTCGCCATCTACGAGGCCGACCCCAGCGCCCACAGCGCGCTCTATCCCGGTGTCGCGGAGACACTGACGGCGCTGTCCGCGGCCGGGCTGAAACTGGGGGTGTGCACCAACAAGCCGATGGCGGCGACCCGGCGGCTGCTCGCCGACCTGGGCATCGCCGATCGCTTCACGGCGGTGGTCGGCGGGGACAGCTTCCCCACCCGCAAGCCCTCGCCGGAGCCGGTGCTCGGCCTGCTCGCCCTGATGGATGTCCGGCCGGAGGAGACCGTCTTCGTCGGCGACAACGAGCATGACGTGGCCGCCGCCCGCGCCGCCGGGGTGGCGCGGGTGCTGGTGCTGCGCTACGGCTACGCGCGGGTGCCGCTCGACAGCCTTCCCCACGACGGCATTCTGGAGCGCTTCGGCGACCTGACGGGGGCGCTGTCGGCGGCCTCGGCATGCTGAACCGTCTCGTCTTCTGCCGGCATGGCGAGACGGAGAGCAACGTCGGCGGCTGGCTGGCCGGGTCGCGCGACGTGTCGCTGACCGAGCGCGGGCGGGCGCAGGCCCATGCCGCCGCCACGGCGCTGGCCGCCCAGGGAAGCCCGGTCGCCGCCATTCACTCCAGCCCGCAGCGGCGCGCGCTGGAAACCGCCGGCGTCATCGGCGCGGCGCTGGGCCTGACGGTGACCGTCGTCCCCGGTCTGGAAGAAAGGCGCTGGGGCGATCTGGAGGGGGGCGCCGTCCCGGCGGACCTCCTGCGCGAAGAGGTGCCGGGCGGCGAAAGCCTCACGGCCTTCCAGGCCCGCGTCGCCGCGGCCTTGGAGGGCTTGCCGGTTCCGGCGGACGGTCGTCCGCCGCTGGTGGTGGCGCACGCCGGCACGTGGCACGCGCTGTGCCGCTGGCTTGGCCTCGCCCCGGACACGCTGTGGCCGCCCAACGCGATGCCCGTGACGCTGGAGCGCGCCGGGGTTTTTGAAAGCGTCGGGACGCCGGTCAGCGGATCTCGATGAGGTCCGTCAACTCGCGCACGACCAGCTCCAGGCTGTCGGCCACCGCCTCGCAGGACACCCGTTCCTCCGGGGTGGTGAAGTCGGCGGAGCGCAGGGTGGCGATCTGCTCCTTCAACCGGCCGATGTAGGCGATCAGCTTTTCTTCCATGCCCGGACCCCGTGGCGCGAGAGGCTTCCCACTACGATAACAGGGGACCGGGGGCTTTGGCGCCCGGATTCTCCGCCGATGGGCGGATACCGGCACCAAAGCGCCATCGTCAGGGCCGTCACAAGGGCTTGATGCCCTGCCGGTAGGTGAACAGATCGGTCTTGTCATACGCCGTCTTCACCTGCCGCAGCCGGGCGTAGTTGCCGCCGTAATAGGCGCCCGACCAGTCCTTCAGGGACGGGTCGGGGAAGTTCTGGAAGGCGCCCGCCGCCTTGGTGGCCGTATTGACGGTGGCGTAGAACCGCTCCTGCCAAGCCAGATTCTCTTCCACCAGGGACTTCGGGTCCTTCCGGTTCCACCAGTTCACCTCGGAGGAGAACAGCCAGTCGTAGCCGCGGTGGACGTAGGCGGTCGCGTCCGCCGCCATGGCGTTGACCTTGCCGCCGACCTGGAAGAACTTGAAGGCGTTGGCCATGCTGGTGCCCGGCATGCGCTCGGCGAGCCGGATCATGGCGGCGACGGACTCGGGCGTGATGTCCGCCGCCCTCATGTAGGAGGATTTCTCCTGATAGAAGTAGGGATAGGTGAACTCGCTCAGCAGGTCCTGCGCCGGCCAATAGGCGATGTCGCGGTCGATCCGCGTCTTCGACGCCTTCTCCAGGACCGGGCCGATGATCGCCTCGACCGTCGTGCCGCATTTATGCAATTGGCCGAGGATGGAGACGGTGAGCCGCGGATCGGCGCTGCCGCGCGCCGGCTTGGTGACGTTGATCTTGCTGCCGAACTCCGGCGGCGCCTCCGCCAGACGGGTCAGCAGGGTGTGGAGCACCTCGCCCACATCCGTGGTCCAGGTGATGTCGAAAAAGGTGACGGTCTCAACCGGGAAGGTGCGCAGGGTGAAGGACGTGTTGATCCCGAAATTCCCGCCGGCACCGCCGCGGCAGGCCCAGAACAGGTCGCTGCCGTCGCCGCTGTCCTGGATGTCGGCATGCAGCGCGCCGTCCGCCGTGACGATGCTCGTGGCCTGGAGCAGGTCCGACCCCATGCCGAACATGCGCATGTTGAAGCCGATGCCGCCGCCCAGCAGGAAGCCCGCCGCCCCCACGGTCGTGCAGCGCCCGTGGGTGACGGTGCGGTTCAGCCGTTCGAGCGCTTGGTAGACCATGCCGTTCAGGGCGCCGCCGCCCACCTTGACCAGCCCGTCCCCACCGGGCAGGGCGGTGATGGCGCTGAGGGGCGTCATGTCGATGAGCAGGCCGGGGGTGGTGGAGAAGCCCGCGTAATTGTGCCCGCCGCTGCGCACGGCGAACCGGGCGCCGTGCTTTTTCACCCAGGCGACGCAGGCCTGCACGTCCGTCTCGCTCGCGCAACGCGCGATGGCGATCGGAAGCGTCCGGAAACGCAGATTGTTCGGTCGGGCGTAATCGTCGAAGAACGGTTCGTCGGGCAGCACCACACCGCCCTGAACCGCCCCGGCCAAGTCCCTGAGCGCCGAGGCCGCGATCCGGTGGTCGCCGGAATCCGCGAGCGCGGGGAAGGGGGCGACGCTGGTGAGCGCCGAGGCGGCGGCGAAACGGCCCGCCCCGACCAGGAACATGCGGCGGCTCGGCTGAACGGCGCTGAACATTGGATTCCCCTCCCACGGACATTTATGGGAGTATGTACAACTTTTTGGGAATTTCCGGAAGGCGTCTGCTTCTTAACAGCGATCAGCGAAAGGGAGGGCCGTCGCTGCAGGTGTGATTCGTCGGGTTTGCCCGTTTGAACCGGCGGCGTTTCGCTTGCGCAAAACACGGTCGCAGCGCGCCGTCGAGACGCCGGATCGAGTCAAAGACATGGGAGAATGGAGCGCAGCGTCCGGATTCGGCCAGTGTGGCCGGAACACCATCTCCTCGAACCAGACCTTGAGGAAAATGGTGCCCAGGGACGGAGTCGAACCGCCGACACGGGGATTTTCAGTCCCCTGCTCTACCAACTGAGCTACCTGGGCGCCGCTGCGTGCGGGGGCGTCTTATAAGAAGAAGCGGAGCGCTTGTCCAGCGCAATTCGACACCCGTTCAGAAGAGATTTTTCCAGACCGGTCAAGCGCGTTTGGGGGGCGCTAACCCGAAAGTGGTCATACCAGTTTTGACCTGAGTCATGGTCCCTCACCCATGGCCGGGGGATAGTTTCCCTGCCGCGCGGACAGGACCGAAGCGCCGCCCGGCCATGACCGATTTTCCGTGCGTGCCCCGGATGCCGGTGTCTGAAGGGCGTCAACCCGCCCGCATCCGCTGTCCAGGACCGGCCCGAAGGGGCTGGCGGCGCGCCAACCGCAGAGGCGACACGATATGCCCGTCACCACGCTTGCAGACCTCAACGACCTCGTCCTCCGCGTCCGGGAGGCGCAGAAAGTCTACGCCGGCTTCCCGCAGGAGACCGTGGACCGCATCTTCCGCAGCGCCGCCCTGGCCGCGGCCAACGCGCGCATCCCGCTGGCGAAGCTGGCGGTCGCCGAGACGCGCATGGGCGTGATGGAGGACAAGGTCGTCAAGAACCACTTCGCCTCCGAATACATCTACAACAAGTACAAGGACGAGAAGACCTGCGGCATCCTCGAGGAGGACCCGGAATACGGCATCATGACGATCGCCGAGCCGGTGGGGCTGATCTGCGCCATCGTGCCGACGACGAACCCGACCTCGACCGCCATCTTCAAGGCGCTGATCAGCCTGAAGACGCGCAACGGCATCGTCTTCTCGCCGCACCCCCGCGCCCGCAAGGCGACCTGCGAGGCCGCGCGGATCGTGCTCCAGGCGGCGGTGGAGGCCGGCGCGCCGCCGGACATCATCGGCTGGATCGACGAGCCCTCGGTGGAATTGTCGAACGCGGTGATGCACCACCCCGACATCAACCTGATCCTGGCGACCGGCGGGCCGGGCATGGTCAAGGCGGCCTATTCCTCGGGCAAGCCGGCCATCGGCGTCGGCGCCGGCAACACCCCGGCGGTGATCGACGAGTTCGCCGACATCAAGCGGGCCGTCGCCTCCATCCTGATGTCCAAGACCTTCGACAACGGCGTGGTCTGCGCGTCGGAGCAGTCGGCCATCGTCGTGGACGCCGTCTATGACGCGGTGCGCGACCGCTTCGCCCACCATGGCGGCCACATCCTGTCGGCCACCGATGCCGACGCGGTGCGCAAGGTGCTGCTGAAGAACGGCGCGCTGAACGCCGACATCGTCGGCCAGTCGGCCGGCGCCATCGCCGCCATGGCCGGGGTGAGCGTTCCCGCCCACACCAAGGTGCTGATCGCCGAGGTCGAGGCGGTGACCGAGGACGAGCCCTTCGCCCACGAGAAGCTGTCGCCGACCCTGGCGCTCTACCGCGCCCGCGACTTCATGGACGCCTGCGAGAAGGCGGCCGCGCTGGTCGCGCTGGGCGGCATCGGCCACACCTCCGCCCTCTACACCGACCAGGACCAGCAGCCGGAGCGCATCCGCCATTTCGGGCAGGCGATGAAGACGGCGCGCATCCTGATCAACACGCCCTCCTCGCAGGGCGGCATCGGCGACCTCTACAATTTCCGTCTGGCGCCGTCGCTGACGCTCGGCTGCGGTTCCTGGGGCGGCAACTCGATCTCCGAGAATGTCGGGCCGCAGCACCTCATCAACCGCAAGACCGTGGCGAAGCGGGCCGAGAACATGCTGTGGCACAAGCTGCCGAAATCCATCTACTTCCGCCGCGGCTGCCTGCCCTTCGCGCTGGAGGAGCTGCGCGGGAAGAAGCGCTGCCTGATCGTCACCGACCGCTTCCTGTTCGAGAACGGCCACGTCGACGAGACCGTGCGCATCCTCAAGGGGCTGGGCCTCGCCGTGGAGACCTTCTTCGAGGTTGCCGCCGATCCCACCCTGGCGGTGGTGCGGCGCGGGCTGGCGCTCGCCAACGCCTTCCAGCCGGACGTCATCCTGGCGCTGGGCGGCGGCTCGCCGATGGACGCGGCCAAGATCATGTGGGTGATGTACGAAGCGCCGGACGTCGCCTTCGAGGATCTGGCCCTGCGCTTCATGGACATCCGCAAGCGCATCTACACCTTCCCCAAGCTGGGGGTGAAGGCGCAGTTCGTCGCCGTCCCGACCACGTCCGGCACCGGGTCGGAGGTGACGCCCTTCGCCGTGGTGACCGACGAGCGCACCGGCATCAAGTACCCCATCGCGGATTACGAACTGACGCCGACCATGGCGATCATCGACGCCAATCTGGTGATGGACATGCCCAAGGGCCTGACCGCCGCCGGGGGCATCGACGCGGTGACCCACGCGCTGGAGGCCTACGTCTCCGTCCTGGCGAACGAATACACCGACGGGCAGGCGCTCCAGGCGCTGAAGCTGCTGAAGGAGCATCTGCCCTCCGCCTACGCCAACGGCGCCAAGGACCCCAAGGCGCGCGAGCAGGTGCACAGCGCCGCCACGCTGGCCGGCATCGCCTTCGCCAACGCCTTCCTCGGCGTCTGCCATTCGATGGCGCACAAGCTGGGGGCGGAGTTCCACCTGCCGCACGGCGTCGCCAACGCGCTGCTGATCGCCAACGTCATCCGCTACAACGCCGCCGACATCCCGACCAAGCAGACCGCCTTCAGCCAGTACGACCGACCCAAGGGCGTCGCCCGCTACGCCGAGATCGCCCGCCACCTCGGCCTCGGCGGCAGCCGCGACCATGAGCGGGTGGAAACGCTGGTGGCCTGGGTGGAGGAGCTGAAGCGCACGCTGGACATCCCGGCCTCGATCCAGGCCGCCGGGGTGCCGGAGGCGGAGTTCCTGGCCCGGCTCGACGCCATCGCCGAGGCCGCCTTCGACGACCAGTGCACCGGCGCCAACCCGCGCTTCCCGCTGGTCGCGGAAATCCGCCAGCTCCTGCTCGACAGCTACTACGGCCGCGCCTACGCCGAGGGGGCGGAGCGGGCTCCGGAGGCCGGGGCGGAGCGCAAGCCGGTGGCGCTGGTCCGTTCACGCTGACCCCGTCACACTGATTCACGCCTGACAAGGGCCGCTTGGCGCCGGGGAACCGGATGCCGGGCGGCCCTTTCTTTTGCCCGGAAAAAAAGCCGGTCTGCCGAAGACTTCACGCCCTGACGCCATGAAACGTCGATTGGCTGTGAACCCATTGTCCGAAACGGCGGCAGGTGATTCCGGTCATGATTCGATCCTATCAATCCGATTACCGCCATCGCGGCCACGCGATGCATGCATTCGTCTTCAAGGTCCGGCGCTCGCGGAATACACGGCACGGCTTTACCAGGGAGGCGGTGCGATGACTTTGCCGGCCTGTGGCTCGTTGGACGAGATCCTGCACCCGGCCTCGGCCGATTTCCGCAGCCTGCCGGACCTGATCGGCGGGCTGATGGACCGGCTGGCCGACCGCGCGCCGCTGCGCGGCGGGGCGCTGTGGCTCCAGGACATGGGCACGCTGGTGCTCGCCCAGGACCGGGCGGGCGGCCGCCTCTGCTGGACGGCGGATGGCGATCCCAACGACGCCGCGGCCGATCCGGAGGCGGTGGTGGTGCCCATCACCTACGCCGATGCGCCGGTCGGCGAGATGCGGCTCGTCCTCGACCGTGCGCCGGACGGCGCCGCGCCCGACGCCCCCATCCTGCAGGACGTCGCCCGCCAATGCGGCTATCTGGCCAAGCGCTACGAGGTGCGGCGCTGGGCGGAGCGGCGGTTCGGCCGGCCCCTGATGATGGTCGGCATGAGCCGGGCGCTGCGCGAACTGGACGTTTTCCTGGAGCAGGCCGCCCACAGCGCGCTGCCCGTCCTGCTGACCGGGGAGTTCGGAACGGAGAAGGCGCAGCTCGCCGCGGCGATCCACGGCTGCGGGCCGCGGCGCGACGGCCCCTTCGTCCAGGTCAACGGGGCGGACCCGGCGGGGACGCCCGCCGACTGGTTCGCGCGGGCCGCCGGGGGCACCCTGTTCCTCAGCGGCGTCGACGAGATGACGCCGGCCCTGCAAGGGCAGATCGTCCAGCACATGCCGTCCCAACTCGGCCAATGGCTCGACGCGCCGGACGGCTGGACGCTGTCCGCCACCGGGGCGGCCAACGGGATCGGGGGGCCGCGGGTGATCGCCTCGACCACCGCCGACCTGCGGCGGCTGGCCGATGAGGGGCGCTTTTCCCGCCCGCTGCTGGCGGAGTTGGACTTCCTGTGCGCCACCGTGCCGCCGCTGCGCGACCGGCCGGCGGACATCGAGCCGCTGGTCGTCGCCGCCCTGGAGCGCCATGGCGGGCGCGCCGACGAGACGCGGACCGACGAGCTGATCGCCCTGTGCAAGGCCCATAGCTGGCCGGAGAACCTGTTCGAGTTGGAGCGGGTGATCGCCCGGCTGGCCGTGATGACCGGCGGCCGGCCGATCCGCCACGGCGACGTGCGCCGCCACGCCCCCTGGATGGTCGGCGGCGCCATGCCGGCGGACCCCGCGTCCGCGGTTCATCCGGTTGGGCATCCGGAGCCCGCGCCGGCCGTCCCGTCGGCTTCCTCGCCCGCCGACCACTGGGTGCGCTGCGCGCTGACCCGTGACCCGGACGCCCTGGCCCGGCTGCACGGCGGTCTGCGCAAGGCGCTGGTCTTCCTGGGCGAGCGCTTCGCCGACCCGATCACGCTGGACGAGCTGTCCCGGCAGGCCCATGTCAGCCCGTCCCACCTCAGCTACCTGTTCCGGACGGAGCTTCACACCTCCTTCAAAGGCTTGCTCGGCCGCATCCGCATCCACAAGGCGCGCGAGCTTCTGGCCGCCGAGCGCCGGCTGCCCATCACCGAGGTGGCGATGAGCGTCGGCTACGGCGACCTCAGCCATTTCGAAAAGAGCTTCCGCCGCCTCGTCGGGGAAAGCCCGCGAGAATTCCGGCGCAACCTGCCGGGAGCCGGCCGGCGCCCCTGAATCGGCCCGACGGAGGGAGGGCATGGGGGCCGAGTCTCGCCTTCACGTCTCCTGCCGGCAAAACGTCCGATGCGTACGAGAACGCTCATTGCTGTGCCTCCGCTTTCTAGGCTTGGCGCTCCTCGATCCCGGTATGCCAATTCCGGGCTCCGGGACGCCGCCGGTCTCCCGGATGCGTCAACGGCCATCGGCAAGAGCTTCTACGTGGTTTTTTTCTGGTCGGCCTTCTGGCTGGTCTCACAAAACAGGTGAAGATATGGAAAACTACAATGTCGGTTTTATTGCGGTCGCGAGTCAGAAAGTTATACTGAGTCGTCTTGGAAATAAAGATATTGATTCATATTTAAAAAAATCGTTCGAAGAAGGAAAGGATAACACCGCTCTACTTAAATATTTTATAGAAAATTTAGGATACAATAAGTGTGGTGTAATTAGATTGCTTAGATATATTGTTTATAGTCCTCTTCCTAAAGCGGCGCTTCAAGCATTGGCATCCGTCTATGCTGGTCATTTCGCGATTTTTGCCGAAAAAGAAATTCCTGGTGAAGCCCCCAAGCGAACGGTTGCCGGTTTCAATCCGGCATCGCTGTTGTGCTCTATGTGGCAAGAAGGCGATCTTAAGAAGGGTGGTTCTATCTCCGGTAAATGGTACGACGACGGGGGGATGTTCGAGGACACTTCCAAGCGCGTGATTTCCATTTCTGTCTCAAAAGCGGTTTACGAAATATTCTTGCATGAAATAGAATGTCTGCAGAATAACAAATCACATTTATTTTCTAAATCAGGTGTTGGTGGAGAGATGTTGTATGGATGGTACGGGTTGGATAAGAGTATTAATAAATTTAACTGTGTTACTGCTGGAATAGAGGCAGTGTCAATAATTCTAGAAAATAAAATAAAACCAAACCTATCAAAACATGCCGGAGTAGAAATTTTGAGCGGTGTGGTTATTAGAATGAATAAGGTTGCAAATGATCTTGTAGATGGTAATGCAGGCACATTAACTTGGATTTATTTGTCTATGCAGGAAACAGGGTTTCTGATTGATGATAATGTGATTTTAGAAAGTATTGTTGATTCGGCAATGAAGAGAAAAACGAATTCCATTAGGGGGGAAACCATGCATGCGAAACCGAAATTGTAAATTGTCTGTGAGACAACGTCGCCCCGAAAGATTAATTTCTTTCGGGGCGACGTTGTCTTGATGAATGGAAAACTCGCCGACAGACGGTTTTCTGGGGTTGCGCTGTGCAGCCGGAATCTCACGCGGCCATGCCGACCAGCCGGATCGCGCCAGTCCCGCAGTCGAATACGGCGAAGCGCGCCATCCCCTGGGACAGGCCGGGATCGAGGCCCAGGATGTTGGACCATCGGCTGCTGAGGAGGTTCCAGAGGCAATCGGGCTGCGATCCGTACAGGGGCCGCCCGGCCAGCCACGCTGGGTCCAGGCCGATCCGGAATCGGTGGTCGGACAGCACGGTTTCCACCCGCTGGCGCAGCCTGTCCTGGAAGCGGCTAAGCGAATCCGCCGTTACGTCCTTGGCCGAGCCCGGGAAATCATCGAGCAGGGCCTGGTCCGCCGCCGTGAAATCGCTGCGGGGCAGCGGCGTGCCGCGCAGCGCCCGCAGCACCGCGTCGATGCGGTCCAGCGGCGTGTCGGGGTCCTGGAGAACGTCGCCGATCGGCTTCAGGCAGCGCAGGACCGACACCGCGTCCCGTCCGTCGGGATGGCTGGCGAGATGCTCGTGGATCGCCGCGTTGGACGCGGTCAGGATCTCGTCCAGATGCAGGCGGCCAACCGCGGCGGCGGTCATGGCCGCGACCTGCCTGTCGATGGCGTCGCGGACCGCCTCGGCGTCGCCTTGGCCCAGCGCCGGCCGGATGGTGTCCCACATCCCCCGGTCCATGATCGGCTCCAGGCTGTCGCCCAGCGTCATGACGATCCGGCCCTCGCCGGCGCACAGCGGGGCGAACACCTCCAGCATTTGGACCGAGAAGGGGAAATCGAGAACCACGGTCCGCGCCGTCCATCCGGACGCCATCAACGGCGCGACGACGCTCGCGGCTAGGGCGTCCGCCGTCCAGGTTCCGGGGGACAGCAGCGGCTCGCCGTCGGCGTTCCGTCCGCCGCTGCCCTGGTTCACGACGAGCAGATCCAAAGTCCGCCGCTCCTCCGCCCCGGTCGGGGACGGACCCAGCCGCTGCGCCGCATCGACCGGATTGTCGTGGAGGACGATCCGGACGGCGTCGTCGGGGTAGTAGCTCCGCGGGTAGTCGGCGGCGGAGCCCTGCGCCTGCTCCGCGCTGCTCAGCATCAGATGGCGGCAGCGCCCCTGGCGCAGCGCCGTCACCGACGGATCGGCGCCCTCCGGCGCTCCGCTGCGCAGGCTGATGGCGGTCAGGGCGTTCAGCGTGGCGGCGAGCCGGCTGCGGACGGCGCCGTCGTCGGTTTGCGCCAGGCTCTCGCGGACCGAGCGGATCGTGTCGGACAGGGCGGCGACCGGCAGCCCGCGGATCAGCGAAGGGGGCGTCCCGCCCGGCGCGGCCCCCGTCACCGCGAGCGTGGCCGCGACCGGCGCATAGCGCAGGAGGCCGAGATCCACCTCCTCGTGCCAGACGATGGCCAGCCGGCCGCCGTCGCGGACCAGCGCGAAGCCGCTGCGTTGGGCGGCGAGCCAATCCGCGATCCGCGAGGCGGCGGCGGTGAGCAGTTCGTCGGGCGGGCGCCCGGACGCGCCGTCCTGAAGCCGGATGTCGACGGGGGCGGCCGCCGCGCCGCTCCCTTGCCGTGGCAGGCCCTGCTCCAACTGCAGCGCCGCGGCCCAGGGACCCTGGATGACCGGCTGGACGTCCGGAGCGTTCCGCGCCTCCTCCGGGGAGGGCAGGGACGTCAGGCAGGTCAGCAGCGAGCCGGATTCTTCGAAGCGGTCGCGCAGGAAGGACGCGCGCTTCTCCAGATGGCTTTCCATGGCCCCCGACACCCAGAGACCGAATCCCACGGCGCTCGCGGTGGCCGTGGTCTCGTCGCTCCAGGCGCCTTTGTCCTTGGCCGCCTTGATGGCCGCCGACACCGTCACGGGCAGGTCGGCCAGATCCGCGTAGTTGGGAACCGCGGCGGCGAACCAGCCGTCGAAGGCCGTTGCCAGCGCCTTGTCGGTGGCGAGGCCGTAGCCCTGGCAAAACTGTTCCAGGATCACGACGAGGAGGCGGCGCGCCGCGGTGTCGCCCAGCCGGTCGATGGCCGTGAGGGACAGCGGGACCACGCCTTCCCGGATGCGGGCGCGGATCGCCGCGACGCCGTCCGCCGTGGCCTGGTCCTGCCCGGTCAGCAGGCCGTGCAGCCGGGAGATCAGCGCCGGAGCGGCGTTCCCGGGTGGGGGCGCGGAGCGGCACAGGGAATCGACCGCCCGCAGGGCCGAGGTGATGCGGTAGGCCGCCCCCGGCCGCGGCAGCCCGTCCTCGAGCCGGACGTCGCCGGTGAAGCGCCGCCATTGCTGTTGGAGGGCCAGGGTGCCGTGGCGCGGGATGGTCACGTCGACCAGCACGGCGGCGCAGCCGTTGCGCCCGTACTCCATGCCTCTCCGCCCGCCGCCGCGCGTCGCCGTCTCGTCGGCGCCGTCCGCCGCCGGACTGCCCGCGGGCGCCGCGCCGGCCAGCCGGTGAAGCAGCCCGTACAGCTCCAGCTTCAGCGAGAACAGGGCCATCACGAGGAGGTTGTGCAGACGCCGGAACAGCGCGAACCAGGCCGGAGCCGGCAGGCCGGGGTTGACGAGGATCCGGACGGCCCAGCCGCGGGGTCCCGCGCGCCCGTCCTCCAGGACGATGAGGCGGCTGTTTCCGGACGGATCGCTCTCCGCCACCCGCCGGGCCAGCGCCCGCAGGCGGTCGCACAGCCAGCCCGCCAGTTGCGGATAGCCGCCGTTGAGGAGGCGCGTCAGCACCCGGTCGGCGTCGGCCAGACGGTCCGCGGGAACCGGGCTGTCGGACGCGACCTTGAAGCGGATGGCGAGCTGGAGGCGGCAGGCCGCCTCGGCGTCGTAGGAGAGATGGACGCCCCCGGCGGCTAGCGCCGCGTCGCCCAGCCCATCGACGATCCGGGCGAGGCCCGCCATGATGGCTTCCACCGCGTCCCAGCTCTGCGCCGCCGCCATGTCCTGGTCGAGACCGCGAAGCTGGCGCCGCTCCTCCATGAAGGGGCCGGTTGAGAGGGACGTGCCACCCGCCTCGGCCGGTCCGGCATAAGCCTCGATCAGCGGCAGCAGGATGTCGCGGACGCCGCGCAGCCGGCGCGAAATGGCGTCGGACCCGATGGGCTGGCCGTCCTTCGCCGCGCCGACGATGCCCAGCGTCTGCTTCAGCAGGCGGCGGGCGGCGGTCAGCCGGTCGTCGGGAAGGGGAAAGCGCTCGCCCTCGTAGACCGCTCCGGGCGGCACGCCCAGCAGGGTCGGCGCCCCCTCTCCCGCCACGAACAGCCGCCCCATGGCGGCGGTCTCGACGGCGGTGCGCTCGCCGGTGGCGGCGATCCCGAAGGAGGACCCGCGCACCATCCGCAGCCAGTCGGACTGGGAGGGCTGGAGCGGGTGCACGGCGGCCGCGGTCCAGCCCTGCGCGGTATCGCGCTGGGAGGACGGGGCAACCGGCAGACCCAGCGCCAGCGTCGCGGCGGCGGCCACCGCGTCCATGCTCGCCTCCACCGGGGTGGCGGGTGGGGCGAAGGGCGGGGCTTCGGGCGCGACAACGATCAATCTCCGGCGCGTGCGGGACGGCATGCGGGATGTCCTTCGGCTCGGTTGGGGGCATGTGCGGAACGTGGCGGAAACGCTTCCGACCCGCGCGCGTCGGGGGACCGCGCAGCGTCGCGGTCACTCCGGAGCGGGCAGGTCGGTGGCGGCGGCCTCAGAGGGCCGGGTCGCCCTTGCTGTTCATCGCCCGCGCGATCTGGGCGCTGGCCGCGGCCATGGCCTGCTGCGCCGCTTCGTTGGCCGCGGTGACGGCCTTCTGCTGCTGCTCGTTGGCCTGCTGCATCGCCTGACCGCCGGCGCCGGTCCCGCTGGCGGCCTGGAGCGCCTGCGACATCGCCTCGTTCGCCTGGGACATCGCGCCCTGTTCGTCGGCGTGGCCGCCGGGATGCGCGGTGAGGCCGGGGATCGCCTCTACGGCGTGGCCGGCGAGCTTGATGGCCTGTTCGACGGCGGCCAGGGCCTGTTCGGCGGCGGCGTTCACGCTCTTCACCGCGTGGTCGAGCAGCGCGCTGGCGATTTCGGCGGGGGTTTTGGTGCCCGCCTCGAACGGCGCCGTATCGGGAGCCGCCGCAGGCTCGGGCGCCGGTGGCGGTGCATTCACCGCGGGCGCCGCAGGCGGCGTCGGAGCCGGCGTATCCGGCGCCGCCGGAGGGGACGCCGCGTCAGGGTTCGGGCTGCTGGGAGGCTGGGAAACGCCCATCCTTCGATCTCCTTCGTCCGGTTCGGTTTTGCGGCGCGCCTGCCGCCGGGGGCGCCTGCGCCTGCGCCGGTTTCGGCGCCGGTGCCGCCGCCGCGGTCGGCGTGGGCGGCGCGGTGGACGGCGCAGTGGGCGGCACAGAAGGCGGTGCGCAGGGCGGTGCAGGAGGGGCCGCCCCGGTCACCGCCTGCCGAGGCAAGTCAGGCGGCGGCGGTGGTGACGGCCGTGGGGGTGGCGGGGGGATCGGGGCGAAAGCAGCGCAGCGAGATCACCCCCCCGGACCCCATCTGGATTTCTGCCTGGTTGCCCTTGCCGAAGATGGGGAACAGGCAGGACGCGCCGTCCTGGCCCATGATGCCGCGCTGCGGCGGCGTCGCCGACAGAAGCGCCTGCGCCCCGGCCAGATAGCCGGCCACCAGCACCCGCACCGCGTCGCCGGTCTCGTCCCGGAAGGCGGTGTCGCGGACGATCTGCAGCGCCCCGTCCGACAGGCGGGCGAAGCCGATCGGCCGGCCGCGCTTCTGCCAGTCGGAGACGGCCCGCGCCACCTCCGCCGGGGCGGCCAGCGGGGCGACCTGCGGGCATTCCAGAAAGCCGAAGAGCTGCGGCAGGATGGTGTCCAGCGCGCCGCCGGCCCGCTTCTTCCGGTCGTCCGGCGTCGCGGTCAGGGAGCCCAGCCGGTTCACGTAGATCAGATAGAACTGATAATAGTCGGCGAACTCCTGCACGGTGCGCGCCTGGTCCACCGCGAAGGCGGCCGCTTCCTTCTGAAGCTCGGGATTCGCCGTCCCCTGGCTTTCCTTGCGGTAGAGCAGTTCCTGCACCGCCTGCTGCTCGTCGAAGCCCATGAACTGGAAGACCGGAGCCCCGGAGACCCCCAGGCCCGAGAGGAAGGACGCGCTGGCGGCGAAATCGTCCTGGGTCAGAAGGTTGTGGTCGGCGAGGATGCGCTTGACCTGGGCCGACACCGTGGCGCTGGTGTCGCCGGATTCGGCATCGGCCAGCGTGCGCAGGCTGTCCACCCCCAGCGTCATCAGCTTCACCGGGCTGACCATCAGCTTCAGATTGGGCAGCAGGGCCAGCCGGGTGGCGTGAAGACCCTGCTGGACCTGCTCCACGAGCGTGCTCTCGTCCGGGAAATCATAGCGCGGACCGGCGTTGCTGATGGCCCAGTCGAGCCACTCCGACCCGCCATCGATGAAGGCGAGCGCAAGCCGCCCCAGGTCGGTGAGCCCGGCGCGGTTCTGGATCATCTTGTTGGCGACAGAGACGGTCATGGTGGGGACACCTGCGTAAGGGTCAGCTCGACGGGAAGCTATTCAGGACCGTGGAGGCCGCGGTACCGATGCTGGTGAAGTCGTTGGCGGCGCTCGTCATCATTCCCTGGGCCTGGGTCAGGGCGGTGACGTATTTCGGGTCGCCCGTCGCCAGAAGCTGCGCCATCGCCACGCCGATCGCCGTGGTGGCGATGGTCGAGACGTTGCGCAGCGTGTCCGTCGCGTCCTGCACGGCCATGGCCGTGGACTGGGCGACCGCCTGATAGGCTTTCCCCGCGCCGCTGGTGGTGACGACCTGCTGGCTCATGGTCGCCGTCTGCGTCTGGTTTATGACGTCAATGATCTGGGCATTGACCTTCGTGGGCTCCGACATGAAGGCTCCTCGCTCGTTGTGGCCTGGGAGGCCGGCCGCTGGGGGATGGGCGCGGGATCAATCACGATCCGCCGGTGACGGTGCTGTTCCCGGTTCCGCCGGTGACGGTGCCGTTCCCGGTTCCGCCACTGACGGTGCTGTTTCCGGTTCCACCGCTGACGGTGCTGTTCCCGGTTCCGCCACTGACGGTGCCGTTACCGGTTCCGCCACTGACGGTGCTGTTCCCGGCGCCGCCGGTGACCGTGGAGGGCAGCGTGGTGAGCGAGGTCGTCAGCAGCGGGGTCAGCGGCTGCAGGGGCGATGCGTTGCCTCCGGAGGTGGACGAGCCCGAGGGCGGCGGCGGGGGCGTGGTGGGGAAGGGCACGGACAGCATCTTGGCGCAGGCGGCGGTGACCGCGGCGGAGTTGACCATGCCGGCGTTCTGCTGGCGGTGCACGGCGTTGTGCATCGCCATGCCGAGCGTCTCGACCATCACGGCGTCGAGCATGGCGAACGACTGCGCGGGGGACTGTCCCGTCAGAAGCGTGACGATGTCCGACGTCGAGTCGATCACCTGGGTGTTCACGGTGCCTTCGTCGCTCATGATTTTGCGGTTCCCTTGGTGATGATCAGCGTAAGGACCTGGGCGAGCGCGGCCTCGGTGATGACCTGGGCGCGCTGCTGGTTGGCGACGGCGTTCTGCATGGCCAGGCCGAGGCTGTCGGCCATGGCGACGTAGGTCATGTCCATCGCCAGGGATGGGGTCAGGCCAAGCGGTATCGCCGTGTTCGCCGCGACCGATCCGGCAAGACTGGAGGAGCCTCCGTCCGGCATTCACGCACTCCTGCCTTCAGGCTCCTGCCACTGGCTTCTGCGGACACGGGCTTATGCGCGACCGGGCGCTTCAACCTGCGGCGGAGGCCGCCCCCGGTGTCCCGAGGGCGGCCCGCCGGCTCTCCTTAGGAGAGGCCCAGGATCTGGGTGGTGACGACGCCGGTCGAGGCCGTGTCGACGGAGTACAGGGTCGACAGGCCCTGCGTGGTCGCCGCCTGCATGGTCACGTAGGACTGCTGCTGGTTGTTCGTGGCGTTGTGGGCCGCGTTCGACAGCGCCTGGCTGGTGGCGACGAACAGGTTGCCCATCGCGACGGCCGGGGCGTCGCCCAGGACCTTGGTGTTGACCTGGGAGACCGAGTCCGTGATCTGGTTGTTCAGGGCGGTCGGGAAAGCCATCGTGTTTGCTCCTTACATCAGATGTTGCGTTGGTTCGAGGCCAAAGCGCCGGCGGCGGGTGGCGGACGGCGGCGGGTGCCGCGTCCGCCGTCCGATCAGCCGAGGAGCTTCGACGTGGCGGCGCCGGTGGTCGCGGTGTCGATGGAGTAGAGCATCGCGACGCCCGTCGTCGTGGCGGCCTGCGCCGTGACGTACATCTGCTGCTGCGCCAGGGTCGCGTTGTGGGCCGCGTTGGCCAGCGCCTGGGCGGTGGCCTGGTACAGGTTGCCCATGGCGATCGCCGGCGAGCTGCCAACGACCTGGACGTTGCTCTGGGCTACGGAATCGGTGATCTGGCTGTTGACTGCCGTCGGGAAAGCCATCTGACGTTATTCCTTGGCGAATGGTTCGGGATGGATAGCCGGCGGCCCGTTCCGGATGCCCGCGGGCGCCCGGTCCCGGCCGGTCGGCTCATCAGCTCCCCAGGATCGACTTGGTCGCGACGCCGGTGGAGGCGGTGTCGATCGAGTAGAGCGTCGCGACGCCCATGGTCGTGGCGGCCTGCATGGTCACGTAGGACTGCTGCTGGTTGTTGGTGGCGTTGTGGGCCGCGTTGGCCAGCGCCTGGGCCGTGGCCTGGAACAGGTTGCCCATGGCGATCGCCGGAGCGTCGCCCAGGACCTTGGTGTTGGCCTGGGTGACGGAATCGGTGATCTGGTCGTTCACGGCGGTCGGGAAAGCCATTTGTTCGTCCTCTTCGGTTGCCTGGCGCCCGCCCGCGGTCCCTCATGGAAGGCGGGGTGGCGCAGGTGGTTTGAAACATCGATGGCGGCGCGGGGCCGGCTTACGAGCCGAGGCCCTTGACGCCGGTGCTGAGGATGCTCTTCGTCGCGACGCCGGTGGAGGCGGTGTCGATCGAGTAGAGCGTGGCCACGCCCTGGGTGGTGGCGGCCTGCGCGGTCACGTAGGACTGCTGCTGGGCGTTGGTGGCGTTGTGGGCCGCGTTGGCCAGCGCCTGGGCCGTGGCCTGGAACAGGTTGCCCATGGCGATCGCCGGAGCGTCGCCCAGGACCTTGGTGTTGGCCTGGGTGACGGAATCGGTGATCTGGTCGTTCACGGCGGTCGGAAATGCCATTGTCTTTCCTCACTGGTGGGGCCGGTTTCAAAGGCGGCCGCTGGTGGCGTCGATCATTCACGCAGCCGCATGCGACCATGGGGTGCGCGAACAGCGGACGGTGCGACTGTAGCGAGGGGGGGTGCCGCGCGATTGGTCTATCCGGCGAAAGAATCCGGCAGACCGCGTGAGTTTTGTGCGCCTGGGTTGCGCTTTGGCGATTGATGCGGGGAAAGCGTGTGATGCTGGTGCGACCGATTCTTGCGCGGCGGGCGCAACGATGGACGCAAGGCCGTGCAGTTCCGCGTCCCACCGCCCGCGCCCCCGCGCGGAAAACCGGCACCATCCGGAGGAATCGACGGCGAGGGGAGGGGCGACGGGACCGCGAAGCGGCGTCGCTCCACGGATTGCGGGAGTGGCGAACGAATCCACGCCACTCTATTCTTGGTCTGGTCTTTGATGATACAGTCGAAAAGGAATGAAGTCTGGAAGGTGCCCAGCGTGCTCAAGAAAAGTGCAGTATCCGTACCCGTCAACACTGCCGCTGCAACAAATGAAGCCAAACGGGCGTCGCACAGCGCATTTGATAATGCGCAGGGGCAGCTGTTCGGCATCATCATGACCGCGTTCGGGATTTCCATACTGCATGCCGCCGGATTGATCACCGGGCAGGCGGCGGGGCTGTCCTTCGTCATCGCCTACGCCACGGGGCTGGATTTCGGGCCGGTGTTCTTCGTGGTGAACCTGCCCTTCTACGCGCTGGCGCTGGCGCGCATCGGCTGGCGCTTCACCGCAAAGTCGCTTCTGGCGGTCACCAGCATCTCGGTGCTGACCACGCTGGCGCCCCACGCGATCCGCTATGACGCGCTGCACCCCTACGTGGCGGCGGTCCTGGCGGGCTTCTGCATCGGCATCGGGGTCATCGGCCTGTTCCGCCACGGCTCCAGCGGCGGCGGGGTGGGCATTCTCGCCTTCTACATCCAGGAGAAGACGGGCTTCCGCGCCGGCTGGCTCCAGGCCATGTTCGACGTGGTGATCTTCTCCATGGCGGTCTTCGTGATCGACGGGAAGGCGGTGCTGGCCTCCATGCTGGGGGCGGCGGTGCTCAACGCCTTCGTCGCCTTCAACCACCGGACGGACTGGTACGTGGCCCGCTGACGGCCGCTGCCGGCCTACGGCGGATGGGGCGCAAGCGGCGGGAGCCGAGGGCTTCCCGCCTTCGTCCGCTTGCGCCCTGCCGGCCGGCGGACTAGCAGGGTGCGGAAAAACGAACATATTCCGGCCTTTTTCCTCCGCTGAGGCTGAGAATGCGGGTTTCAGCGGGCGATTTGGTCGGGACGGAGCGTTTTTCCTCGCTCCGAGGCTCCCAGAACCGCCGTTCAGGCGGATTGCGGGCGTGATTATGCCGCAGCCAGCAGCTTGGGCAGGCGGATCAGGTTGTAAGCGGTGGCGGTTAGGGTGAACATCCAACCGACACGGGCTGCTCCGCAATGGCGCGTCTTGCGCAAGCCGGCTCCCTTGATCCAGCCAAAGACCTCTTCGATCCGCTTGCGGACCCGCAGGCTGACGGCGTAGCCGGGATGGCGGGTGGTCCGGCCGTCGATCGCCGAGCGGCGGTTGCTGGTATTTCGGGCAACATGCGGAGCCACGCCCAAGTCGCGCATGTCCGCCACGAAATCCTTGGTGTCGTAGGCCTTGTCAGCGCCGACCGTGATGCGGTGGCGGCCGGGGATGGCCTCGATCATGGCCACCGCCGCCGCACGTTCGGCCAGGCCGCTGGCCGCGGTGAGCCGCACGTCCACCACCAGGGCGTGGCGGTTCTCCATCAGCGCGTGGCCCATGAAGGCCAGCTTCGCCGGCTGGCCGTTGCCCTTGCGGTAGAGCCGCGCCTCGGGATCGCTGGTCGAGGCATGCGTCTCGTTGGACCGCTTCTCGCCATGGAAGTCGCGCTCGCCGTTGCGCCCCGGCCCCGGCGGCTCGCCGCTGCCGTCTTTGGGCCGGAAGCTCTTCACCGACGCCCAGGCTTCGATCAGCGTGCCGTCCACCGAGAAATGCTCGTCCGACAGCAGCGCCTTGACCTTCGGCTGACCCAGCACGGTCGCCAGGAACTTGGCCGCCACATCGCCGGCCAGAAGACGCTCGCGGTTCTTGGTGAACACGGTGACGTCCCACACCGGGGCGTCCATGGACAGGCCGACGAACCAGCGGAACAGCAGGTTGTAATCGAGCTGCTCCATCAACTGGCGTTCCGAGCGCACCGAGTAGAAGGCCTGGAGCAGCAGCGCCCGCAGCAGCTTCTCCGGCGGGATCGAGGGGCGCCCGATCTTGGAGTACAGCCCCTCGAACGCCGGCGACATCACCTCCAGCGCCTCGTCCACGATGGCCCGGATCGCTCGCAGCGGGTGGTTGGCTGGAACCCGCGCCTCGCAGCTCACGTAGCTGAACAGACCCTCGCTGCGTTCGTCCGAACCCCGCATCGTCCCCTCGTCGGTCGCGTTCTTCTCAACCGAAAAGAATCACGACCAACCGCCCGTGCACAGCCCTTTTTCCGCACCCTGCTAGAGGGATCAGGTTTTCCTGGACGATGGGATTATTTCAGCACGATCCAAATCCCGGTGAAGACATAGTTGCCGGGGACCCCTGTCATGACGCCATCGGCGTCGATGGCCCCGCCGTTGTTGATCGAAGCGTCGCCTGGATCGTAGAAGCCGTTTGCTCCGCGTGTGAGCCAATGCATGCTGCCGGCCGTGGTCCGCACGCAAAGCAGTTGCACCTCGTCATTGGCCGGGGCGGCATAAGGGACGCCGGTGGTGGGGCAGCCAGGGGCGTTAACCGTGGCATCCGCGCTGCAACGCGCAACCTCCTGCGGACAGGCGGCGAGAAGCCTGGTGGCAATGCATTGGCAATTGGTTGATTGGGCCGCGGAATTCGCAATCACATTGACGGTGACCGTCCTCCCGAACATCCTGGCCACGTAGGCCAGCGCGGACGGCGAGTTTTGGAGGCCCGGGGAATCCTTGTAAACACCGGGTGACGGCAAGTTCAACTCAAGGTCGCCGGTTATCCTGTATATTTTCCTCGCCAAGCTGTCATTGCATTCATAGCCGTCGATGTCGACTTGGCAGTTCGATGGGCCTGTATCGGTCAGTCTGTGGCGAAGCTTGATGGGATAATTGAGGTCGGCCACCGCTGGGATGGCCCTGAGCGCGGCCGCCAAGGCAAAGGCGCCGCACGCGTTGCTTCCCAGGGGCTGCGCAACGTTGAAGGTGATGTTGGGCATGGCATTGGGCCTTTTTCCGGATTGCACCTGCTTCCCAGGACGGCGGCTTGCCCATTCCGTGAACCGGGCGGAGGTTTTTCGCGACCCACCGAGGCCGTGCCCGACCGAGGGAGTCTCGGAGCGCCTGTCGGATCGTGGTGCGCCTGTTCCAGGCCAGAAGTCTCAACGCCCGGTGGGCGCGCAGGACGGCGTGGCGGCGATGGTGCAGCGCGTGGAGGAACTGGCCTTCATCGTCTCCAACCTGTCTCCCGATGGCGACATCCTGCTCTAAGGCTGCAACGTGGCGGCCGGCCGGGGCGCCGACTTCCTCATCGCGCTGGCGGAGGCGACGGCCGCCAACGTCGCAGCCTCGCGGACGCCCAAGGGCGCGGGCCAGTGGTGTCGCGCTTGCCCCGACCATCGGTCGGCGCCCTGGGTCGGAGTGATCCGGACTCCACGTCGCCCAGGCTCGGGACCCGTCATGACATCCGGGCCGCCGCGGCCTGTTGCATTTCTCCGCGGGCTTGGTACCCTGTCCGGCATCGCCAGCCACGCTGGCCGTAAGCGTTCAACGTCAACCAACGCACTCAACGATCCTCGCCGATCGGAGTGCGTTCGCGTGTTCGAACGGACGGCCATCGGCGGGGACCAGTGTGGAGAACACCATGGGTCCCCAAACAAGGCCGGTGTCGGCGCGCGATCCGGCGCAGGGCCGCCTGATCGTCCTGACCGCCGTCCTGTTCGTCTCCTACCTCTGTGTCGCCCTGTCCCTTCCCGTGGTCCCGCTGTTCGTCGCCGGGGATCTCGGGATGAGCAATGTCTGGGCCGGGCTGGGCGTGGGAAGCGCCTTCCTCGCCACCATCCTCAGCCGCGGCTTCGCCGGCACCGTCTCCGACCGCCAAGGCGCCAAGCGCGCCGTCGGGCGGGGGCTGGCCTTCTATGTGGCCGGCGGGCTGGTCTCGATGGCCGCCGCGCCCCTTTCGGCCGCGCCGTGGGCGGCCTTTTCCGTGCTGGTGGCGGGCCGCCTGCTCATCGGGGTCGGCGAAAGCCTCGTCGGGGTCGGGGTGGTCGCCTGGGGGATCGGCATCGTCGGGCCGCAGCGCTCGGGCCGCGTGCTGGCGCTGATCGGGGCGGCGCTCTACGGCGCCTTCGCCGCGGGCGGGCCGCTGGGGCTGGGGCTGCTCGACCGCTTCGGCTTTTCCGGCGTCATGGCGGTCAGCGCGCTGCTGCCCGCCCTCGGGCTTCTGGCGATCCGGCGCATGGAGGGCATCCCGGCCCATCCCGACGCCGCGCGTCCGCCCTTCCGCAGCGTGCTGGGGCGGATCTGGCGGCAGGGCGCCGTCGTCAGCCTCCAGGGCATCGGCTTCGCCGCCATCGGCGCCTTCTTCTCGCTGCACTTCGTCCATGAGGGCTGGCCCCACGCCGGACTCGGCCTGACCGCCTTCGGTCTCGGCTTCGTGCTCGTCCGCTTCGCGCTGGGCCATCTGCCCGACCGCTTCGGCGGCCTGCGCGTGGCGATGGGCTCGCTGGCGGTCGAGGCGGTCGGGCAGGCGCTGCTGTGGAGTGCGGGCGACCCGGTTACCGCGCTGGCCGGCGCCTTCCTGACCGGGCTGGGCTGCTCGCTGGTCTTTCCCGCCATGGGGCGGGAGGTCGTCCATATCGTCGAGCCGCATCTCCGCGGCACCGCGCTCGGCGCCTTCGCGGCGTTCCAGGACGTCGCCTACGGCCTGACCGGGCCGCTGGCCGGGCTGCTCGCCGACCGGGTCGGCTACGGCGGCGTCTTCCTGATGGGAAGCGCCGCCGCCGTGCTGGGCTTCCTGACCACCGTCCAGCTCCTCCGCACCCGGCCGGTGGCGCGGACCAGCCCGACCTGAAGGGCGCTATTCCCCCGCCGCGGCCTTCAGGAGCGTGATGCTGATCCGCCGGTTCTGCGGGGCCAGCGGGTTGGCGGCGTCGAGATGGTCGAGGTCGGCGCGGCCCTCGACCCGGACGATCCGGCGGGCCGGCACGCCGGCGGCGATCAGCTCGCGGCGGGCGGCGTTGGCGCGGTCGCTGGACAGTTCCCAGTTGCCGTACTTCGCCCCATCCGCATAGCCCAGCGCGTCGGTGTGGCCGGTGATGCTGAGGCGGTTGGGCGACGACGCGACGGCACCGGCGACCAGCCGCATCAGGCGCCGCCCCTGCTCGTTCATCTGGGCGGAGCCGACGTTGTACATCGACACCTTGGCCTGATCGGTGAGCTGCACGCGCAGGCCGACGGACGTCTGCTCGATGACGACGCTGCCGGCGAGCGCCCCCAGCTCCGGCATCGTCTCCAGCGCCGTGCGCAGGTCGCGCTCGGCCTTCTCCAACCCCTGCTGTTCGCTCAGCGCCGCGGTCTGGCGGTCGAGCAGGGCCTCCAGCTCCGCCCGCGCGTCGCGGTCCGTCTGGCTCCGGCCGCCGGGCGGGTGGGGCATGGGGTCCTTGCGCCCGGCGGGCTCGCGGTCGCTCTCGCCCAGCGAGGCGACGACGGGCGGGGCGGCCACCGGCACGCTGTGCTCCCCCGGCGCGTTGGGGGTGGACAGCGCCCCCGTCTTGTCCACCGCCCGCCCGGCCAGCATGCCATCGGCGCCCGAATTGGACTGCGACAGGGCCACCGGGTTGAAATAGTCGGCGATGCCCTTGCGCTGCTCCACCGTGGTGATGTTCATCAGCCACATGATCAGGAAGAAGGTCATCATCGCCGTCACGAAGTCGGCGTAGGCCAGCTTCCAGGCGCTGTTGTGCTCCTCCTCCTCCTCGCCGTAGCGGCGCTTGATGATGATCGTCGGCTCGATGCGCTTGCGGGCCATGGCGGGGCCTCAGGCGGGCTGGCTCGCCTCGCGGGCCTTCGCCTGCGAGGAGAGGGTGGTGGCGACCTCGACCTCGGCGAGGCTCGGCTGCGTGTCGGCGAACAGCACCTTGCGGGCGAACTCCGCGCAGACCTGCGGGGGGCTGCCGCGCAGATAGGCGCCGAGCGCGGCGCGCACGCAGATGAACAGCGTCAGCTCCGCCTCGCGGCGATGGCGGGCGGCGGCGGCGATCGGACCGACCAGACCGTAGGACAGTAGCACGCCCAGGAAGGTGCCGGTCAGCGCCCCGCCGATCATGTGGCCCAGCACCTCCGGCGGCTCGCTGATCGCGCTCATGGCGTTGATGACGCCCAGCACGGCGGCGACGATGCCCAGCGCCGGCAGCGCGTCGGCCAGATTCTGCAGCGCCTTCGGCACCTGGTTCAACTCGCGCCCGATGGTCTCGATCTCCTCGTTCATCAGGGCCTCCAGGTCGTGCGGGTTGTCCTGGCCCAGCGCGATCAGGCGCATGTAGTCGCACAGGAAGGTGACGCAGCGCGGTTGGCGGAAGACCGAGGGGTACTGGGCGAAGATCGGGCTGTCGTCCGGCTTGTCGATGTCGCTCTCGATGTTCGACACGCCCTTGGACTTGGCCTGCCGCAGCAGGGCGTAGAGCAGGGAGATCAGGTCGAGATACTCGTCCTTGCTGGTGTGCCGGCCGCGGGCCACCGCGCCGATGGTGCGCACGGTGGCGCGCAGCACCGCCATGGAGTTGGCGATGACGTAGCCGCCGATGCCGGCGCCGACGATGATGACGATCTCAACGGGCTGCCACAGCACGCCCATCCGCCCGCCCATGGCGGCGAAGCCGCCGAGCACGCTCAGGAAGACCGCGACGATTCCGAACAGCAAACGCATGATGTGTGTCCTCCGGCTCGGCCGAAAAGAGGGATCGGGCTCAGGGAGCCGTCGTGTGGGGCGGGGCTGTCAGGGCGCTTTCCACCGGCGCAGCACGCCGGCCAGCGCGTCGGCGGCGGCGAGCTGGCCGCCGACCGTGGCGCTGGACAGCGGCTTGCCCGGCGGGTCGGGCGGGACGGCCAGGGCGTCGAGCAGGCCGGCCCAGCGGGTCCCGGCCAGCGCCTTGCCGTGGCGCTCCGCGGCGGCGGCGACCGCCGCGTCGTCGCCCGCCCGGAAGGCGGCCAGCGCGTGGAAGGCGATATCGTCCGGCAGGGGCGCGCCGGGTCCGCTGGCCGGTCCGTCCAACAGCTCGGCGTAGGCGGCGCGGGCCGCCGGCCATTCGCCGGCCCGGAACAGGCTGTCCGCCCGGATGCGCGCCGCTTCGGGACCGGTCAGGCCGCGCAGCGCGTCGAAGGCGCGCATCGCCTCGCCCTCGGCGGCGAAGGCCTCGGCGCGCAGCAGAGCGCGGCGCTCGGCAGCCCGGGCATCCGGAGCGGGACCGGCGGTGTGGTCCAGCACGGCCAGCGCCTCCGTCCCGCGCCCGGCGTCGAGCAGCACGCGGGCCAGATCCAGCCCGACCGCCGCGCGCTCGGCGCCACGGGCGGTCTCGGCGACGGTGTGGAGCAGGCGCGCGGCCTCCAGCGTGAAGCCGCCGCGGGCCAGCAGCCGGGCGAGCCGGCGCTGCTGCGTTCCGGCGTCGTCGTCGGTCAGCGCCACCGTGCGGCCGTAGCGCACCTGGAGGGACAACGCGTCGAGCGCGCTGCCCGGGGTCGTCTCCAGATGGCCGATCACCGCGTCGAGGAGCCCGCGCCCGGTGGTCAGCGCCGCGCGACCGCGCGCCGTCGCGCCGAAGCGGCGGCCCAGCAGGCCGAAGATGTCGAGCGCCGCGTCGATCCGCCCGGCGCGGGTGTAGGCGGCGCCCAGCGCGGCCAGCGCGTCCGTCTCGACATCGCCGCCGCGCCAGGCGTAGCGCAGGCTTTCCAGCTCCGCGATGGCGCCGGGATCGTCCAGAGAACCGCTGGCCAGCCGCAGCTCGATGGAGCGGACCTGGGCGCGGTGGCCGTAGAGGTTGGGCAGGGCGGCGGCGCGCTTGTAATGGGTCAGCGCTTCGGCCGTCTCATTGTGCAGCTCCGCCAGACGCCCGCGGAAGAAGTCGAGCCGCCCGTCGGTGGAGCCGATGCCGTCCAGCGTGATCATCTCCAGGACGATCAGGTTCAGCGACGGGCCATCCGCCGCCTCGCCCGCCGATTCGGCGAGCAGGGTCAGCAGGCGGCCGCGCAGCTCGGCGGGGTAGGACAGCAGCCGCTTCAGCGCGATGGGCAGGCTCGATTTCGCCGCGGCCCAGCGGCTGGGGGCTAGGGTGGCGCTGCGCCAGACGTGATGATCGGCGGCGGCGGGGGTGGGCTGGGCGCGGACGAACTGGCTGTCGTCGGGATCGGCGGTGCCGTCCAGCGCGCGGAAGGCGTCGCGCAGCAGGCGCAGCTCGTAGCGCTGGTCCGGCCCGGGCGTCAGGCTCTCCGCGGCGTCCAGGGCGGCGCGGCCCTCCTCCGACAGGGCGCGGGCCAGCGTGAAGCGGGCCATGGCGAGCAGCGCGTCCACCCGCGCGCGGCCCTGGCTCTCGGCGATGCGCTGCTCCAGATGCTGCTTGCGCGCGGGGTAGTCGTCGCCGGCCCAGGCGTCCAGGTCGAAGGCGCGGATCGGCGGGTCGGCCGGTACGGCGGGGGATGGAACCGGCGGCACGGCTGATGGCGGCACGGCGGCCACCGTCTTGGCCGGTTCCAGCTTTGGTGGCGGGGCGGGGGGCGAAGCGGGAGGCGCGGCTTTGGCGACCGGCTGCGCCTGCACGACCGGCTGGGCCTGGGCGCTGGCGACCGGGCTCAGCCGCTCGGCGAGGCTGACGGGCGCCGCTTGGGCGGGCGCCGGTTCGTGAGCCGGCGGTGGCGCGATCACCGGAAACACCGACGCGCCGGGCGCCTCGGCCAGCAAGGGGGCGTCGGCGGGCGCCGGGACCGGGGCGCCGGGCTTGCGCGCCGGGCGGGGCGGGTCGGCCACGTCGATGAAGGTGATCCGCCGCTCCCGGCGAACGGAGACGCGGGCGCCGCAGGGCCACTCCATCGTCAGGCTGCGCCCGTCCTCCGCCGCCTGGAAGCCGGTCAGCCGCCGCGAATAGGTGCCGTTCAGCGCCGCCAGAGGCCAGGGGACCGGTTGCGAAAAGGCGATGCGCCCGCCGCAGCTTCCCACATCGACCGCCGGGGCGCCCTGCGCGTTGACCAGCGCCAGACGCGAGAAGTCGGCGTGGTCGCCCGTCTGCACGGTGATGGGGGCCGGGTCCGCGGCGTGTGCGGACGGCGTGGTCAGGGCGGTGGTGACCGACAGCAGGGCCAGGGAGATGGACAGGGTCCGGCAGGGATGCATCGCGACTGCCCCAAATTTTATCTAAATCGGAATCAAATCCCCCAAGACACCGGTCAGTTCCCGTCGCAGCGCCTCAGGTTGAAACCCGGCTTTAAACTGCATCACCTAGGTTAAGGCGGCGTTCAAACCGAAGGTGTCCGGCGATGGAGAATCCCCTTTACATTGGATTGTCGCGGCAAGTGGCGTTGCGTCGGCAGCTCGATGTCGTGGCGAACAACATCGCCAACATGAACACTGCGGGATTCCGCGGTGAACGCATGCTGTTCGAAGCGGCGATGGAGCGTGGCGGCATGAAGCCGTCCGACAAGATCGCCTTCACCATCGACCGCGCCACCTACACCGACTTCACCGCCGGCAGCCTGAAGCCGACCGACAACCCCTACGACGTGGCGCTGGACGGCGACGGCTGGCTCCAGGTGCAGACGCCGGACGGCCCGCGCTACACCCGCGACGGGCGGATGCGGCGCGACGTGGACGGGCAGCTCGTGAACGCCGGCGGCTTCCCCTATCTGGACGACAACCAGCAGCCCATCGTCATTCCGGCCGACCGCAGCCGGATGGAGATCGGCACCGACGGGCTGGTCTCCGCCGACAACGAGATGATCGCCCGGCTGCGCGTCGTCCGCTTCGAAAGCCCGCAGGCGCTCGCCCAGACCGGCGACGTGCTGTTCGACGCCGTGGACGCCCAGCCGCTGCCGGCCCCCGACACCCGGATCATCCAGGGCAAGGTCGAGCAATCCAACGTCCAGTCCATCGCCGAGATGTCGCGGATGATGGAGCTGACGCGCGACTACCAGTCGGTCACCCGCATGATGGACGACGGGCAGGACCTGCTGCGCTCCGCCATCAACCGCCTCGGCAAATCCGCTTAAAATCAGGAGATTGCGTCCATGCGCGTGCTCAGCATCGCTTCGACCGGCATGATGGCCCAGCAGTTGAACGTCGAGGTCATCTCCAACAACATCGCCAACATCAACACCACCGCCTTCAAGCGCGGGCGCGCCGAGTTCCAGGACCTGATGTACCAGTCGGAACGGCGCCAGGGCAGCCAGTCCACCGACGCCGGAACCATCATTCCGACCGGTATCGAGGTCGGCCTCGGCGTGCGTCCGGGGGCGGTCAACCGCATCAACACGACCGGCAACCTGACCTCCACCGGGAACGAGCTGGACCTCGCCATCGAGGGGCGCGGCTACTTCAACATCCGCATGCCGGCGGGCGAGACCGCCTACACCCGCGCCGGCGGCTTCAAGCTGTCGCCGGAGGGCACCATCGTGACCAGCGACGGCCACCCGGTGCTGCCGGAGGTCACCGTGCCGCAGGGCACGCGGGAAATCGCCGTGAACAGCTCCGGCGAGGTGCAGGCCTTCGTCGACGGGCAGACCCGCCCGCGCGTGCTGGGCCAGCTCGTGATGACCGTGTTCGTCAATGAATCCGGGCTGGAGGCGATGGGCGACAACCTCTACCGCGCCACCCCCGCCTCGGGCGAGCCGCAGGACGGCACCGGCGGGCAGGCGGGCTTCGGCACCATCCGGCAGAAGTATCTGGAATCCTCCAACGTCAACGTCGTCCAGGAGATCACCGAACTCATCTCCGCCCAGCGCGCCTACGAGATGAACGCGAAGGTGGTCGAGGCCGGCGACCAGATGGCCTCCACCCTCTCCAACATGCGGTGACCGCCATGCGGCGTTCCGTTCGTCATCTGGCCGGACTCGCGGTCGCCCTGCACCTGTTCGGCGCGCCCGCCCAGGCGGCCTATCTGTCCGACGGCGAAGGGGCCGTGGAGGCGCTGCTGGCGCAGGAGCTGGCCGCCTCGCTCGGAGCGGCGGTGCCGCCGGACGCGCGGGTGTCGGTGGTGCTGACCGTGCCCTTCTCCGGCCCGGTGGAGGCGGTGCGCGACCTGTCCTACGACCCGCGCGGCGGGCTGGTCCGCGCGCTGGTCAGCAGCAGCGGGCGCGTCGTCGAGGTGAAGGCCAAGGCCGAGATCATGGTCGAGGTGCCGGTGCCGACGCGCCGCATCCTGCCCGGCGAGGTGATCGCCGACAGCGACCTGACCACCATCCCGATGCCGCTGGAGCGGCTGAACGGCGCCGTCGTCACCTCGCGCGACAGCTTGGCCGGGCTGGCCAGCCGCCGCCAGTTGTCCGCCGGGCGGCTGATCCAGACCTCGGCGGTCGGCGCTCCTCTGGTGGTCCAGCGCAACAAGCCGGTCAGCCTCGTCTACGAGGACGGACCGCTGCAGCTGATGGCGCGCGGCCGCGCCCTGCAGGACGGCGGGGTGGGGGAGTTGGTGCGGGTGATGAACGTCGCCAGCAACATCGTCGTCACCGGCACCATCACCGGGCCGCAGACCGTCACCGTCAACGGGCCGCCGGACGCCATGCCGGCCAACGCGGCTCCCGCGAAATTCTGAGTCCAGTCACCCGAGTCCAGTCAAGGACACCGCCATGCGCACCCTCCCGCCCCGCACCCTGGTTCCGTTCCTCGCCCTGACGGTGGCGCTCGCCGGCTGCGGGCGGCTGGCCGACGTGGGGCAGGCGCCGCGCCTGTCGGAGATCTCCAACCCCGCCATGGCGCCGGAGGCGCGCGTCATCTCCATGCCGATGCCGCGTCCCAACACCAACGAGCAGGTGCCGAGTTCGCTGTGGCGCACCGGGTCCCGCGACTTCTTCCGCGACCCGCGGGCCAAGCAGGTTGGCGATCTGCTGACCGTCATCATCAACATCGCCGATCAGGCGCAGTTGCAGAACCAGACGCAGCGCCAGCGCTCCAACGCCGAATCGGCGGGCGTGCCGAACTTCTTCGGGCTGGAGTCGCGGCTGCCGGCGGTGCTGCCCGACGCGGTGAACCCGTCCAGCCTCGTCGACATGGACAGCTCCTCCTCCTCCTCCGGCACCGGGACCATCCAGCGCAACGAGCGCATCGCCATGCGCGCCGCGGCGGTGGTGACCGAGGTGCTGCCCAACGGCAACTTCGTGATCGCCGGGCGGCAGGAGGTGCGGGTGAACTACGAACTGCGCGAGATGCGCATCGCCGGGGTCATCCGGCCCGAGGACATCACCAACGTGAACACCATCGACTACGACAAGATCGCCGAGGCGCGGATCACTTACGGCGGGCGCGGCCAGATCACCGACGTCCAGCAGCCGCGCTACGGCCAGCAGGTCTTCGACATCATCATGCCCTTCTGAGCGGCGGGGAGACGCGACCATGGCGGACCGTCCCGGACCCAGCCGATACTCGGTCTTCGTGCTCTGCGCCGCGCTGGCGGCGGCGGTGGGCTACGGCATCGGGCGCCTGCAGTTGACGCTCGGCGCCGAGAAGGCCGTGGAGCAGACGGCCGGCGCCGGGCCGGACCTGCCCACCGACGGCCCCGGCCCCTTCTATGTGGAGGTCGGGCAACTGATGGTGCCGGTGCTGGTGGAGGGCCGCACCAACGCCTTCATCCTGACCCAGATCACCCTGCAGACGGGCAGCGTCGAGCAGTCCAATCTGCTGCGCCGCCATCTGCCCCACGCGCGCAACGCCCTGCTCCAGGCCCTGTTCGGCATGGCGGGGGCGGGCGCCTTCGACGGCCCGTCGGTCGATCCCGCCGCCGTTGCCAAATCCCTGAAGCAGGCCGCCGCCGAACAGCTCGGCCCCGACCTCGTGCGCGGCGTGCTGATCGACCGGCTGATGCGCCAGGAAAACACCCGGCTGTAACACGCCCAATCCCGGTTCGCTCCTTCAGCCCCTCCCTCGCACCCAGCGGGGGAGGGGTTTTGCGTTGACGTGCGGCAAAACGTCCGGAACGACGAAAGTACCGGTACTTAGGGACTGAGTCGGTACCGGCACTTGACCTCGGTCAAGCCACTTATGATGCGAAAGGATGAAGCTCCGCGGCGATACCGTTCGATCAATCCATGGGATCGCCATGAACGCGCCGCCCGCCCGCACCGCCGATACCGCCGCCCCGACCCGCCGCTTCGAGGGGCTGGTCTTCTTCGCCCTCTCCATCCTGATCTGGCCGTTCCTGGCGATCGGGCTGGTCGGGGCCTACGGCTTCTCCGTCTGGATGTACCAGATCCTGTCCCACTCCGGCGGGATGTGAGGCGGCCATGCCCGAACTGCACATTTCCAGCCTCGTCATCCAGCACGCGCCTGACCGCACCGCCGCCCTGAAGGAGGTCGTCCGCGCGCTCGACGGCGCCGATTGGCACGCGTCGGAGAACGGCAAGGCCATCGTCACGCTGGAAACCGCGACGGAGGCCGAGGTCCTGGACCGCATCGCCGACATCAACGCCATGGCGGGCGTCCACACCACCACGCTGGTCTACCACCACTACGAGGACGCCGAGCGCTGCGCGGAGCCGATGCCCGCCGACACCGCCCTCGTCCCCCACGCCCATTGACGTCCGTCCAAGAAAAGACGACCCGCCCCAGGAGGCACCCCCCTATGTCCCTGACCCGCCGTGATTATCTGAAGGTCCAAGCCGCCGTGACCGCGGCGGCGGCGGCCGGTGTGAGCCTGCCGTCCGTCATCCAGCCCGCCGAGGCCGGCACCCTGACGGCCGGCGCCGACGCCAAGCTCACTTGGTCGAAGGCCCCCTGCCGCTTCTGCGGCACCGGCTGCGGCGTCATGGTCGGCGTGAAGGAGGGGCGCATCGTCGCCACCCACGGCGACGTGAAGGCCGAGGTCAACCGCGGCCTGAACTGCGTGAAGGGCTATTTCCTGTCCAAGATCATGTACGGCGAGGACCGGCTGACCCAGCCGCTGCTGCGCATGAAGGACGGCCAGTTCCACAAGGAAGGCGAATTCACCCCGATCAGCTGGGACCAGGCCTTCGACATCATGGCCACCAAGTGGAAGGAGACCCTGAAGAAGAAGGGTCCGACCGCGGTGGGCATGTTCGGCTCCGGCCAGTGGACGATCATGGAAGGCTACGCCGCCTCCAAGTTCATGAAGGCGGGCCTGCGCTCCAACAACCTGGACCCCAACGCCCGCCACTGCATGGCGTCGGCGGTGGTCGGCTTCATGCGCACCTTCGGCATGGACGAGCCGATGGGCTGCTACGACGACATGGAGCAGGCCGACGCCTTCGTGCTGTGGGGCTCCAACATGGCGGAGATGCACCCCATCCTGTGGACCCGCGTCACCGACCGCCGGCTGACCCATGAGGGCTGCAAGGTCGCCGTCCTGTCCACCTACGAGCACCGCAGCTTCGACCTCGCCGACATCGGTCTGGTCTTCACGCCGCAGTCCGATCTGGCGATCCTCAACTACATCGCCAACCACATCATCAAGACGGGCCGGGTGAACCAGGAGTTCATCGCCAAGCACGTCAACTTCAAGCGCGGCCGCGACGACATCGGCTACGGCCTGCGGCCCGAGCATCCGCTGGAGCAGAAGGCGAAGAACGTCGCCAAGGCCAACGAGTCCGACCCGATCTCCTTCGAGGAGTTCGCCAAGTTCGTCGAGCCCTACACGCTGGAGAAGGCGCACGAACTGTCGGGCGTGCCGAAGAACCGGCTGGAGGCGCTGGCCGAGCTGTACGCCGACCCGAAGGTGAAGGTCATGTCCTTCTGGACCATGGGCTTCAACCAGCACACCCGCGGCGTCTGGGCCAACAACCTCGTCTACAACATCCATCTGCTGACCGGGAAGATCAGCCAGCCGGGCTGCGGCCCCTTCTCGCTGACCGGCCAGCCGTCGGCCTGCGGCACGGCGCGCGAGGTCGGCACCTTCGCTCACCGGCTGCCCGCCGACATGGTGGTCACCAACCCGGAACACCGGCACCACGCCGAGGAAATCTGGAAGCTGCCGGACGGCACGATCCCTGACAAGGTCGGCTACCACGCCGTTCAGCAGGACCGCATGCTGAAGGACGGCAAGCTCAACGCCTACTGGGTCCAGTGCAACAACAACATGCAGACGGCGCCGAACACGGCGAACGAGACCTACCAGGGCTACCGGAACCCGGAAAACTTCATCGTCGTGTCGGACGCCTACCCGACGGTGACGGCGCTCGCCGCCGACCTGATCCTGCCGACCGCCATGTGGGTGGAGAAGGAAGGCGGCTACGGCAACGCCGAACGCCGCACCCAGGTCTGGCACCAGCTTGTCGGCGCGCCCGGCGAGGCGCGCTCCGACCTCTGGCAGATCATCGAGTTCTCCAAGCGCTTCAAGATCGAGGAGGTGTGGCCGGAGGAGCTGATCGCCAAGAAGCCGGAGGTCCGCGGCAAGACCCTGTACGACGTGCTGTACTGCAACGGTCAGGTCAACGCCTTCCCGCTGACCGATTGCGACCCGGCCTATGAGAACCGCGAGTCGCAGGCCTTCGGCTTCTACGTCCAGAAGGGCCTGTTCGAGGAGTACGCCGCCTTCGGGCGCGGCCACGGCCACGACCTCGCCCCCTACGACATGTACCACCAGGAGCGTGGCCTGCGCTGGCCGGTGGTGAACGGCAAGGAGACCAAGTGGCGCTACCGCGAGGGCTTCGACCCCTACGTCCCGGCGGGCGAGGGCGTGCGCTTCTACGGCAACAAGGACGGCAAGGCGAACATCTTCGCGCTGCCCTATGAGCCGGCGGCGGAATCGCCGGACAAGGACTACCCGTTCTGGCTCTGCACCGGTCGTGTGGTCGAGCATTGGCACTCCGGCTCCATGACTCTGCGCGTCCCGGAGCTGCGCAAGGCCTTCCCCAACGCCGTCGTCTTCATCCATCCCGACGACGCCAAGGACCTGAACCTGCGGCGCGGGCAGGAGGTGCGCATCGCTTCCCGCCGCGGCGAGGTGCGGGTGCGGGTCGAGACGCGGGGCCGCAACAAGCCGCCGCGGGGCCTCGTCTTCGTGCCCTTCTTCGACCACACGGTGCTCATCAACAAGGTGACGCTGGACGCCACCGACCCGCTGAGCAAGCAGACCGACTTCAAGAAATGCGCGGTCAAGATCATTCCCGTCGCGTGAGGAGCCCGTCCATGAAGACCCGCATCACCTTTGCCGCCCTCGCGCTGGCCGCGGCCATGCCGCTCCTGGTGTCCGGCGTGTTCGCCGCGGACGGGGCCGCCCCCGCGAAGGTTCCCTCCGGCCCGCACCCGATCACCCAGGAGATCCCCGCCGACCCGATGGCGAAGGAGATCACCGACGATCACAAGCGGGCGCGGAACTACGCCGACCAGCCGCCGCTGATCCCGCACGCGATCCGCGACTACCAGATCGACCTGAACATCAACAAGTGCATGACCTGCCATGACCGCAAGAACACCGAGGGCTCGCAGGCCCCGATGATCTCGGTCACCCACTTCCAGGACCGCGACGGCCAGACGCTGGGCGCGGTCAGCCCGCGGCGCTACTTCTGCACCCAGTGCCACGTGCCGCAGACCGACGCCCAGCCGATCACCGGCAACCGCTTCCGCGACATCGACAGCATCCTGGCGGGCGGAAAGGAAGGCGCCAAATGAAGGGCCTTCTGAGCTTCGCCGGACGTTTCTGGCGCGTCTTCTCGCGGCCCAGCGTGCATTTCAGCCTGGGCTTCCTGACCCTGGGCGGCTTCCTGGCCGGCGTGATGTTCTGGGGCGGCTTCAACACCGCCCTGGAGGTCACCAATAAGGAGGCCTTCTGCATCTCCTGCCACGAGATGAAGAACAACCCCTACGAGGAGCTGAAGCAGACCATCCACTTCACCAACCGCTCCGGCGTGCGCGCCACCTGCCCGGACTGCCACGTCCCGCACGACTGGACGCACAAGATCGGCCGCAAGATGCAGGCGTCGAAGGAGGTCTGGGGCAAGATCTTCGGCACCATCGACACCCGCGAGAAGTTCCTCGACAAGCGGCTGGAACTGGCCACCCACGAATGGGACCGGCTGAAATCCAACAACTCCCTGGAATGCCGCAACTGCCACAGCGCGGAATCCATGGACATCACCCGCCAGAACCCGCGGGCGGCCAAGATGCACGAGACCTACCTGTTCACCGGCGAGCGGACCTGCATCGACTGCCACAAGGGCATCGCCCACCGGCTTCCCGACATGAAGGGCGTCGAGCCCGGCTGGACCGGAACCGTATCGGCGAAGTGAACCATCCGAGGATCGGGTCTTTTCATCGGCCTCTCCGCCCCAAGGCGGGGAGGCCGAAGTCGTTTCGGGGATTATCCATTCCGATAATCTATTAAGGAGCGCTGCTCGACTTGTGACGCAATTTTCATGCTTTGATGTACTGTCGAAGTTGTTTTTCATGATTGGTTATGTCTTATAAGAAGAAAAACTGCGGCCGTTGCGGAGGGGAGGGTCCTCATGACGTTGTGGGGATAACTCTAAGGTCTTGTTTTTACGAGAATTGTGATGCGACATGTTGCCGCATAAGATGTTTTACAAGGATTAAATGCAGTCACCGATTTTGGGAAATGCACGGGGTGTTTCTTAATCGCATGCTTTGCAGCATAGGTGACATCTCAAAAACAAACAGGATTACACGTTTTTAATTTTAAGATGATTTGCAAATCATTTGAAAAACTAGAAGTTGATATGACATTCGCACAAAGGTAGGAGGAAAGTAGAAGAAATTTCTTTCGAACGGGGTATTCGATGTCCGAGCTGACTGGCACTTCGGGAAGCGACACGCTGACGGGCGGTAACGGCGACGACACGCTGGACGGTTACGGCGGCTACGACGTCCTGACCGGCGGTGCGGGCAACGATACCTTCCGCTTCTCCAGCCTGAGCGACATCAGCAACGACTGGATCACCGATTTCGCCCCAGGCGACCGCATCGACCTGTCGGCGTTGAACGCGACCTTCATCGGCGATGGGTTCTTCACCGGCTCCCCGCAGAACAAGGGGCCGGCGCAGATTCGCACGCGCACCGACTTCACCGGTCCGGTTTTGGAGATCGACAGCGACGGCGACGGCCTCCCCAATCGTTCCATCTACGTCACCGGCTCCGTCGTCCTTCGGCAGGTCGATGGCTTGCCCGGCGTGCTGGAGGCCACGCCTGGCCAGTCGCTCACGGGCACCGCCGCGGCGGACACGTTGGAAGGCGCTGGCGGTCCGGACACCATCAGCGGCGGCGACGGCAACGACCTGCTGCGCGGTTTCGCCGGCAAGGACAGCCTGAGCGGCGGTGACGGCGACGACACGCTGGACGGCGGCACCGGAAACGACACGCTGACGGGTGGCCTGGGAAACGACACCTTCGTGATCTCCAAGCCCGCCACCATGGGCTACAACGAGGTGCGGATCACCGACCTCGCGCCGGGGGAACGCATCGATCTGTCGGCCTGGAACGCCACCTTCATCGGCGAGGGGGCCTTCACCGGGACGAACGCCGCCCATGGTCCGGCGCAGGTGCGCGTGCGCACCGACATGGCCAACACCACGCTGGAGATCGACAGCAACGGTGACGGCTTCAACGATTACTCCATCTACATCGCCGGTTCGCCCGGCTTGCAGGCGGTGGCCGGTTCCCCCGGCCTGTTCGAGCGGGTCCCGGACCAGTCGCTCACCGGCACCGCGGAGGGCGAGACGCTGGAGGGCGGCACCGGACGCGACACCATCGACGGTGGGGCCGGCAACGACCTGCTGCGTGGCAATGACGGCAACGACAGTCTGATGGGCGGTCTGGGCGAGGACACGCTGGACGGTGGCTCCGGCAGCGACACGCTGACCGGCGGGGCGGGCAACGACGTCTTCCTCATCACTCCAGTCCCCATCGGCGGAAGCTATCAGTACACCCGCATCACCGACCTCACGCACGACGACCGCATCGATCTGCGGCCCCTGGGCGCCGCCTTCATCGGCACCGGTCCCTTTACCGGAACCTCCGCGAACAAAGGGCCGGCGCAGGTCCGCCTGAACACAACCTCCGGAAACGCTCTTGAGGTGGACAGCAACGGCGACGGCTATGCCGACCGGACCATCACCATCGATGGCTCGCCCCTGCTGCGGGAAGTGGCGTCCACCCCAGGCCTGTTGGAGCGGGTGCCGGACATGCTCATCACCGGCACGGACATGGACGACGTGCTGGAAGGCGACGGCGGCGCCGACACCATCAACGGCGGGGCCGGCAACGACCGGCTGCGCGGCCTGGGCGGCAACGACGTCCTGAATGGCGGAGCGGGCGACGACACGCTGGACGGCGGGAGCGGGTCCGACACGCTGACCGGCGGCCTGGGCAACGACACCTTCCTCTTCTCCGGAACGTCCGATTACGGCTACGTCAACATCACCGACTTTGCGCAGGGCGACCGCCTCGACCTGAGAGCGCTCGGTGCCACCTTCATCGGCGAAGCCGCCTTCACCGGCACCTACCCGAACAAGGGGCCGGCGCAGATCCGCCTGAGCACCGATCCCTACAGCACGGTCCTGCTCATCGACAGCGACGGTGATGGCAACATCGACCGCAGAATCACGCTGAACGGCGGACCGGCGTTGCGGGAGGTGGCCAATTCGCCCGGCCTGTTCGAGCAGGTGCCGGGCCAGGCGCTCCTCGGCACGGCGGCGGGCGAGACGCTGACCGGCGACGCCGGGCGCGACACTATCGACGGCGGGGCCGGCAACGACCGGCTGCGCGGCCTTGGCGGCAACGACAGCCTCATGGGCGGCGACGGTGACGACACGCTGGAGGGCGGCGCCGGGACCGACACCCTGAAGGGCGGGCTTGGCAACGACACCTTCGTCTTCACCAGCCTGGGTGACGCCAACGGTGACGTCATCGAAGATTTCGCGGTTGGCGACCGGCTCGACCTGACGGCGCTGGGGGCCACCTTCATCGGGGATGCGGCCTTCAGCGGCACCCCGCAGAACAAAGGACCGGCGCAGATCCGCGTCCGCATGTACAGCGGGCAGACGTCGCTGGAGATCGACGAAGACGGCAACGGCTCCACCGACCGCATCGTCTACCTGACCGGCGCCCCTCCCCTCCAACAGGTGGATGGCTTGCCCGGCGTGTTCGAGCGGGCGGCGGACCAGACGCTCACCGGAACGGATGCCGGAGAGACCCTAAGCGGCGGGGCCGGGCGCGACACCATCAGCGGCGGGGCCGGCAACGATCTGCTGCGCGGCTTGTCCGGCAACGACAGTCTGGTGGGCGGTGAGGGCGACGACACGCTGGAAGGCGGCGCCGGGGCCGATGTGTTGACCGGTGGCCTGGGCAACGACACCTTCCGCTTCGCCATCACCGACATTGACGGCGACATCATCACCGACTTCGTTCCCGGCGACCGGTTGGAAATCACCGGATTGACCGCCGCTTTCATCGGCGAATCCGCCTTTACCGGCAGCTATGGAAGCAACGGGCCGGCGCAGATCCGCGTCCGCTACGAAGGCAGCGCGACGCTTCTGGAGATCGACACCAACGGCGACGGCCAGTCCGATCGTATCCTGTCCTTGTCCGGAGGGCCGGCGTTGCAGCCGGTGGCCGGGTCGCCGGGCGTCTTCGAGCATGTTCCCCAGCAGGTTCTGGAAGGAACGGATGCCAGCGAGACGCTGACCGGCGGCATCGGACGCGACACCATCAACGGCGGCAACGGCGACGACCTTCTGCTCGGCATGGCCGGCAACGACAGCCTGTCCGGCGGGTTCGGCAACGACACGCTGGACGGCGGGGCCGGCGGCGACAGCCTGACCGGTGGGGCCGGTAACGACGTCTTCCGCTTCTCCAGCCTGACCGACGCCGCCGGCGACATCATCACCGACTTCGCGAGCGGTGACCGCATCGACCTGACCGGTCTGGGTGCGAACTTCATCGGTGACGCCGCCTTCACCGGCACCAACGGCAACAAGGGCCCGGCGCAGGTGCGGTTCCGCCAGGACTTGACCGTCACCGTCCTGGAAATCGATAGCAACGGTGACGGGTTCTACGACCGCACCATCACGCTGAACGGCCTGCACGGGCTGCAGGCGGTGGATGGTTCGCCCGGCGTCCTTGAGCGGGCACCCGACCGTTCCCTGACCGGAACGGCGAACGCTGACACGCTGAGCGGTGGCGCCGGGCGCGACACCATCGCCGGCGGTGCCGGCAACGACCTCCTGCTCGGCTTGGCTGGCAACGACAGCCTGAGCGGCGACGAGGGCGACGACACGCTGGACGGCGGCACCGGAAACGACACGTTGACCGGAGGGGCGGGCAACGACACCTTCCGCTTCGTGGCGGAAGAGAATTCCAACAGCTTCACAATCTTCAGTTCCGACCTCATCACCGACTTCTCGGTCGGTGACCGCCTCGACCTGACCGGTCTGAACGCCACCTACCTCGGCACAGGCTTCTTTACCGGAAACATCGTCAACCGGGGGCCGGCCCAGGTCATCCTGATCCAGAGCAGCCAGACCACCATGCTGGCGATCGACTCCAACGGCGACGGCCAAGCCGACCGGTACATCCATCTGCCCACCGGGGTGGTGCTGGAGCAGCTGGCGGATGCGCCCGGCATCCTGGTGCGTGTGCCCGACCGGACGCTGAGCGGCACGGCGGGCGACGACGAGCTGAATGGCGGGGCGGGCCGCGACACCCTGTCCGGCGGCGCCGGCAACGACACGCTGCGCGGTTTCGCCGGCAACGACAGCCTGTCCGGCGGGGCGGGCGACGACCTGCTGGAGGACGGGGTCGGCTTCGACACACTGAGCGGTGGTGGCGGCAACGACACCTTCCGCATCAAAGCCATGACCGTTGGCGGAACCAACAGCGCCTATTCCATCTACTCGGACACCACCATCACCGATTTCGCCCAGGGCGACCGCATCGACCTGACGGCCTTGAACGCGACCTATGTCGGCGAAGACGGCCCCTGGGGGAGCAGCGGCGTCAAGGTGCGCCTGCGCACCGATCTCAACGGCAGCACGGTGCTGGAGATCGACAGCAACGGCGACGGCCTGTCCGACCGCACCGTCACCCTGACCGGCATCCATGTCCTGGAGGAGCTTGAGAACGCGCCGGGCATCCTGGTGCGCGTGCCCGACCGGACGCTCACCGGCACGGCGGGCGACGACGAGGTGAACGGCGGCGCCGGGCTCGACACCATCAGCGGCGGGGCGGGCAAGGATCTGCTGCGCGGCATGGGCGGTGCCGACAGCCTGAACGGCGGCGACGGCGACGACACGCTGGACGGCGGCACCGGGCGCGACATCCTGACCGGCGGGGCGGGCAACGACGTCTTCCGGTTCGACGGAATCGGCGACGTCGGCAACGACGTCATCACCGACTTCGGTCCGGGCGACCAGATCGACTTGTCCGAGATGGGCGTCCAGTTCATCGGCGACCGGGCCTTTTCCGGCAGCTATCCCAACTATGGCCCGGCGCAGGTGCGCTATCGGACCGACGTCGGCAGCACGGTGCTGGAGTTCGACAGTAACGGAGACGGCGTCGCCGACCACTGGATCACCCTGACCGGCGCCCACGCGCTGGAGGAGCTTGCGAACACGCCGGGCGTGCTGGTGCGGGTCGCCGACCGCTCCCTCGTCGGGACCGAGGCGGCGGACACGCTGACCGGCGGTCCGGGCTTCGACAGCCTGTGGGGCGGTGGCGGCAACGACCTGTTGAACGGGCTGGGCAGCGGCGACGTGCTGGACGGCGGGGCCGGCGACGACACGCTGGTGGGCGGCGACGGGGCCGATCTGCTGATCGGCGGCGAAGGCAACGACACCTTCCGCTTCACCGAGGCCAGCCAGCTTGCCGGCGACCGCATCGCCGACTTCTCCGCCGGCGACCGCATCGACCTGTCCGCCCTGAACGTCACCTACATCGGCGAACAGCCCTTCACCGGGACCTTCCAGCAGAAGGGAGCGCCGCAGGTCCGCCTGAGCATGTCGGGCGACGACACGCAGCTCGACTTCGACCTGACCGGCGACGGCATCACCGACGGCCGTATTGTCCTGTCGGGCGCGCACGCCCTGATCGTCGATCCGAACACGCCGGGCGTGCTGATCCGGGCGCCGGAGACGGTCCGGACCGGGACCGGCGGCAACGACACGCTGGAAGGCGGTGCGGGCAGCGACACGTTGTCCGGCGGGGCCGGCGACGACACGCTGTCCGGCCTCGGCGGCGCCGACAGCCTGGACGGCGGGACCGGAAGCGACCTGCTCCTCGGCGGGGCGGGGGCGGACCTGCTGCGCGGTGGTGCGGGCGACGACACGCTGGACGGCGGGGCCGGGTCCGACCAGCTCTTCGGCGGGGACGGCAACGACACCTTCCGCTTCACCAGCGGCAACGACCTTTACGGCGACCGCATCGCCGATTTCACGGATGGCGACCGCATTGACCTGTCGGCGCTGAACCCGCTCTACATCGGTTCCGCGGAGTTCACCCTGTATCCCAACGGCGGCGGTCCGGTCCAGGTGCGCTCGGTCATCTCCGGCGGCGTGACCCGTGTCGAGGTCTCCTACAGTGGCTTCGGGTGGATCAACACCTACTTCACGATCGTCGGCGAGCATGATCTCAAGGTCGATCCGAACGCGCCGGGCGTGCTCGTCCGCGTTCCGACCCAGACGCTGACCGGCACCGACGGGAACGACAGCCTGACGGGCGGTCCGAGCCGCGACACGCTGTCGGGCGGTGCGGGCAACGACACGCTGGCGGGCCTGGGCAGCAACGATCTGCTCCAGGGTGGCACCGGCGACGACGTGCTGATCGGCGGCGATGGCGCCGACACGCTGGAAGGCGGCACCGGCGGCGACGTGCTGACCGGCGGCGACGGCGCCGACATACTGGAAGGCGGCACGGGCAACGACCGCTTCGTCGTCGGCTCCGCGTCGGAGATGAACTACGACCGCATCCTCGACTTCGGCCCCGGCGACCAACTCGACCTGTCGGCGCTGAACGCGCGTTTCCTCGGCGAGGGCGCGTTCACCGGCAGCGTGTCCAATCCGGGCGGCGCCGAACTGCGCGTCTATTACAGCGCGGACACCACGACGGTCGTTCTCGACTCCAACGGCGACGGCGTGGCCGACGTCGGCATGTGGCTCAACGGCGTGGTGCCTCTGGTCGAGATGGCGGGGACGCCGGGCGTCCTCATCACCGAATACGGCAAGGCCCTGACCGGCACGCCCGGCAACGACAGCCTGACCGGCGCCTCCGGTCCGGACACGCTGATTGGCGATGACGGCAACGACACGCTGAGCGGTGACTATGGCAACGACCTGATCATCGGTGGGGCCGGCAACGACACCCTCATCGGCGGCGACGGCATCGACACGCTGGAGGGCGGCGACGGCAACGACACGCTGAACGGTGGCCCGGGCGGCGACCTGATGACCGGCGGAGCCGGGCGGGACAGTTTCCGCTTCAACCGGGCCGGCCACATCGACGGCGACCGCATCACCGATTTCGGACCCAACGACCGCATCGACCTGCGCGACGTGAACGTCACCTTCATCGGCACCGCAGCCTTCACCGGCAGCGTCGCACAGCCCGGCCCGGCCCAGGTCAACGCCGTCATCGTCGGCAGCGGCCCGTTGGCCGAAACCCGGCTGGTCTTCGACATGAACGGCGACGGCATCGGCGAGCGGATGATCATCCTGTCCGGCACGCACACGCTGATCGCGACGCCCAGTGACCCCGCCATCCTGGTCCGCGTGGACGATCTCGTCCTCAGCGGGACGGATGCGGGCGAGACGCTGGAAGGCGGCGCCGGGCGCGACAGCCTGTCCGGCGCGGGCGGCAACGACAGCCTGACCGGCGGCGTCGGCAACGACACGCTGTCCGGCGGCGACGGCGACGACACGCTGGTCGGCGGTGCGGGCACCGATCGTCTGACGGGCGGTGCCGGCAACGACACCTTCGTTTTCACCGCGGACGACATCGCGGGCGACCGCATCACCGACTTCGCGGACGGCGACCGCATCGACCTGTCGGCGTTGAACGCTGCCTTCATCGGCACCTCCGCCTTCAGCGGCACGGGGAGCGCGCAGATCCGCCTGTCGGCGGTGGGCGAGCCGGGCTTCCGGAACACGCTGCTCGACATCGATCTGAACGGCGACGGCCAGACCGACCGCAGCATCGAGATCACCGGGGAGCATGTCCTCCACGTGGATCCGCAGGCGCCGGGCGTCCTGGTCCGCGCCGCCAGCCAGCGCTTCGAGGGCACGGATGCCGCCGACACGCTGACCGGCGGGGCCGGTGACGACACGCTGGAGGGCGCCGTCGGCAACGACAGCCTGACGGGTGGGGCCGGTCGCGACCGGCTGGACGGCGGCGACGGCGACGACACGCTGCTGGGCGGCGACGGGGCCGACACGCTGACTGGCGGTGCCGGCAACGACACCTTCCGCGTGCTGACCGTGGGCGACGCCGCGGGTGACCGGATCACCGACTTCGCGGACGGCGACCGTCTCGACCTGTCGGCGCTCAACGCCACCTTCATCGGCGGCAACGCCTTCACCGGCTCGTCCGTCAATCTCGGCCCGGCTCAGATCCGCGTCGCGGTGACCGGTGCGGAAGGCCAGCAGCGCACCCGCGTGGAGATCGACGGCGACGGCGACGGCATCGCGGACTCCGTGATCGAACTGGCCGGCGCCCATGCCCTGCGGGAGGACGGCACGGGCATCCTGGCCCGCGTCTCCAACAGGACCCTGACGGGCACGGCCGCCGCCGAGACGCTGTCCGGCGGCGACGGCGCCGACAGCCTGTCCGGCCTGGGCGGCGACGACCGGCTGGAAGGGCTTGGCGGCGACGACCGGCTGGACGGTGGCGACGGCAACGACACGCTGGATGGTGGCGAGGGCAGCGACACGTTGACCGGCGGTGCCGGCAGCGACAGCCTGACCGGCGGTGCCGGCGGCGACACGCTGTCCGGCGGCGACGGCGACGACACGCTGGTTGGGTCGGAAGGCCGCGACGAGCTGACCGGCGGCGCCGGCAACGACACCTTCGTCTTCGCCCGAGCCACCGACATCGACGGCGATCTGATCACCGACTTCGCCACCGGCGACCGCATCGACATTTCCGGCCTGTCAGCCAGCTTCCTCGGCACCACACCGCTCTCCCAGCGCTTCGGTTCCGGCGTGGCGGTGAACTACGTCCAATCCGGCACGGGCGCCTTCGCGACCACCGATCTCCAGTTCGACATCGACGGCGACGGCGTGGCGGACCGCGTCATCCATCTGGCCGGCACCCACGCGCTGGCCGCCGATCCGTCGAACAGCGGCGTCCTGGTCCGCGTGACCGCCATCTCCGCCACCGGCGGTGACGGCGCGGACACGCTGACCGGCGGCGCGGCGTCCGACACGCTGACCGGCGGGGCCGGCGACGATCGTCTCGACGGCCTCGGCGGTGCGGATTTCCTCTATGGCGGCGCCGGCGACGACACGCTGGCCGGCGGGGCCGGCGAGGACGTGCTGAGCGGCGGCGAGGGCAACGACACCTTCCGCTACGCCAGCGTGGCGGAGGCGAACGGCGACCGCATCACCGACTTCGCGGCGGGTGACCGCATCGACCTGTCGGGTATTCCCTTCACCTTCGTCGGCAGCGGTCCCTTCACCGGCACCGTGGCCCAGTCGGGCGGCGCCCAGGTCGGCTTCCGCTTCGTCACCTCCGGCGGCGCCACCACCCAGCTGCTGTTCGACGCGAACGGCGACGGCGTGGCCGACGCCACCCTGACGCTGGCGGGCTTCCACGAACTGCAGGAGGCCGAGGGCAGCGCCGGCGTCCTCGTGCGGGCCAACGGCCTCGACCTGACCGGCACCGCCAACGCCGACACGCTGAGCGGCGGCGACACGCCGGACCGGCTGATGGGCCAGGCCGGCGACGACCGGCTGTCCGGCAACGGCGGCAACGACAGCCTGTCCGGCGGTCTGGGCAACGACAGCCTGGACGGCGGTCTGGGCAACGACCTGCTGTCCGGCGACGCCGGCGACGACACGCTGAACGGCGGGGCCGGCGACGACACGCTGAACGGCGGCGACGGCAACGACCTGTTCCTGGCCAGCGGCGGCACCGACGACATCAACGGCGGCGCCGGACTCGACGCGGTGGTCTTCACCGACGCGAAGGCGAACTACGACATCGTCAACAACGGCGGGACGATCACCGTCACCCACGCCCGCGGCACCAAGGCGGACGGCGTCGCCCGCATCACCGCGGTGGAGGAGCTGCGCTTCACCGACCAGACGGTCGATCTGACGCCGGCCTCCGCCGTCGGGGCGCGGCTGATCAGCGGCCTGGGCGGCACCGCCGGCTTCGGCGAGAACGAGCTGGACCGCAGCAACGACGGGTCGAGCGCCTTCATCGACATCCGGTCGGTCTTCGCCGACGGCATCAACGTCTTCGGCAAGGTCTACACCGGCTTCTACATCAACACGAACGGCAGCATCTCCTTCGACGCGCCGCTGGCCGCCGGTCCGTCGGCCGGCGCGCTGTCGGCGACGGCCCCGGCGATGATCGCGCCCTTCCTGTCCGACGTGGACACGCGGGGCGGCACCGGCGCGGCGACTCCGGGGGGCACCTCGCAGGGCACCAACCGGGTCTATTACGACCTCGACCCGGTCACCGGGACCATCGTCATCACCTGGGACGACGTGGCGGCCAACGGCGGCGCGGACGGCGCGCGCAACGCCTTCCAGCTCGTCCTGACCAACGCCGCCGGCGGCACCGGGCGCCAGACCGGGGACTTCGACGCGGAGTTCCGCTACGAGTCCGTCAACTGGGCGCAGACCGGCGGGAACGCGGTCGCGCGGGCCGGCTACACCGCCGGCAACGGCGACACGGCTGGCCTGTTCATCCTGCCGCAGTCGGGCAGCGAGGCGGGGATGCTCGCCCTCGACACCACGGCGGGCAACACGGGCGTGAACGGCCTGTGGCGCTTCGAGATGACCGGCGGCACGGCGTCGAACGTCCTGCCGGCGGTCGTCGCCATCGAGCCGGGCCAGCTGTCGAAGGCGGAAGGCAACAGCGGAACCACCCGCTTCACCTTCACGGTCACCCGCTCCGGCGACACGACCAGCGCGGTGTCGGTCGGCTACACGGTGGCCGGCACGGGCAGCAACCCGGTCGGCGCCGGCGATCTGGCGGGCGGCTTCCTGCCCTATGACGGCACGGTCACCTTCGCGGCGGGCGAGACCAGCAAGACCATCTCGGTGGATGTGCTGGGCGACACCGTGGCGGAGGCGAACGAGACCTTCGCGGTGACGCTGGCCAACCCGGCGGACGGCTCCAACATCAAGCTGGGCAACCGCCAGGCGACCGGCACCGTCCTCAACGACGACAACCAGGCGCCGCCGCTGCCGCCGGGCTTCCGTCCGGGCGCCAACTGGGGCGACCCGCATCTGGTGACCTTCGACGGCTTCTATTACAGCTTCCAGGCGGTCGGCGAGTTCACCTACGTCAACGCGAAGTCGGGTGACGAGCGGATCGTGCAGCTCCGCACCGCGGCGCTGGGCGACGCGGTGTCGATCAACACGGCGGTGGCGACGAAGATCGGCGCGGCGCGGGTGTCCATCAACGCGAAGGACTCCGCCCACCCGCTGCGCATCGACGGGGTGGCGACGGACATTCCGGACGCCACCGGGTCGCTCGCCGTCGGCGACGGGCACATCTTCCGCTCCGGCAACGTCTACACCATCGTCTATTCGAACCAGGAGCAGCTCATCGTCACGGTCGAGGCCGACCGCGTCGACCTTCAGCTCTACCTGTCGCCGAGCCGTGCGGCGGGGTCGATCGAGGGCCTGATGGGCAACCTCGACGGCGACGCCTCCAACGATCTGGCGCTGGCCGACGGCACGGTGCTGTCGCAGCCCATCGACTATGCGGTGCTGTACGGCAGCTACGCCGACGGCTGGCGGGTGACGCAGCAGACCTCGCTGTTCGACTATGGCCAGGGCGAGACGACGGCGACCTACACCGACCGCAGCTTCCCGCGGCAGGTGCTGTCGGTGGACGCCCTGCCCGAGGCGCTGCGCCAGCGGGCGGAGGCCCTGCTGGACGCCGCCGGCATCACCGATCCGGCGTTGCGGCAGGCGGCCCTGCTCGACGTGGCGCTGACCGGCGACGCCAGCTTCCTGAAGGGGGCCACGCAGACCAACGCCCCGACGCAGCAGTCCAACACGTCGAACGCGCCGCCCGCCGCCCCGGTCATCACCATCGCGGCCCGCACCGCCACGGTGACGGAGCGCAACAGCGGCAGCACGAACGTCGTCTTCGACGTCTACCGCACGGGCGACTCCAGCGCCGATCTCGTGCTCGACTTCGCCGTGACGGGCTTCGGCACCTGGGCGGCGGACGCCGCGGACTTCGGTGGTCAGCTCCCCAGCGGGACGGTGACCCTGGCCGCCGGGCAGACCTCCGCGACGATCACCGTCGCGGTGGCCGGCGACGCGGTGGCGGAGACCGACGAGACCTTCGCCGTCACCCTGTCGCAACAGGCCGGAGCCGCCACCCAGGCGGTGATCGCGGCGCCGCGGGCGACCGTGACGATCGAGAACGACGACGGCGCGCTCACTCCCCGCCTGGACATCGCGGCGGCCTCGGCCATCGTGCAGGAGGGGGCGAACGCCAAGGCGACCTTCACCATCACCCGCAGCGACAACGCCCTCGACCCGGTCAGCGTCACCTACACGGTGGCGGGCAGCGGGCCGAACGCGGCGTCCGCGGCGGATTTCCTGGGCAACGCCTTCCCGACCGGCACCATTAGCCTCGCGGCCGGCGAGACGACGAAGACCGTCGAGATCGCCATCGCGACGGATGCGCTGAACGAGGCGGACGAGACCTTCACGGTCACGCTCTCCAACCCGAACGGCGCCACCCTCGGCACCGCGGTGGCGACGGGGGTCATCAAGAACACGGCACCGCCGCCGTCCGATCCGTCCGGCCTGTACATCTCGAGTGCTAGCAGCGGCATCGTTGCAGAAGGAAACGACGGCACGACGGAGCTGTCCTTCGTGATCGCCCGCTCGGGCGACTTCCTCAGCGCCCCGGTCACCGTGTCTTACACGGTTACGGGCAGCGGCGCCGCTCCGGCCAATGCCGCGGACTTCGTCGGGAATGTCCTGCCGCGGGGCACGATCACCCTCATGCCGGGGCAACCGATCGCGGGGGTCTCCGTCTACATCCAGGGCGACCGGGATGTGGAGTCCGACGAGACCTTCACGGTCACGCTGTACGACGCCATCGGCGCCGTGATTGGCGTGGGTGCGGCAACCGGCACCATCCGCAACGACGACGTGGCGACCGGCAACAACGCGGGTGGCGGTTCCAAGCCCGTGGGCGACGAGACGGTGAATGGCGTCGTGGTCCAGACCCGGACGGGCAGCGCCCCGACCGGCGTCAATGTCGCCTTCGTCGAGACCGGCCTCGCCCAGGCGGTGCCGGAGGGCAACCGGGACGGGGTGACCGTCGCGCTGATGCAGGACTCGGGCAACGCCCCGCTCCTTCAGGCCAACGTGGCGGCGGGCGGGCGCCTTACCGCCTATGGCCCGCAGTCCACGGTGGAGAGCGGCCAGATGGCCGGCGTCTTCGCCGGCATGCTCGCCGCCCTGTTGCCGGACAGCCGCACCACGGCGATCCGGAGCGAGCTGGCGACCTTCGCCGCCAGCGCCACCGGGGCGATGACGCTGCGCACGCTGACCCCGACGGGCCCGGGGCCGGTCACCATCACCGGCACCGCCACCGCCGGTGCGCCGCGCGAAGCGCTCATCATCAACATGGGCGGCAACCCCGGCGGTTCGGTCGTCCTCAACCAGGTGGACTTCGCGGTGCTGGTCGGCCAGGGCACCTTCACCGGCGGGGAGGGCAACAGCCTGACCATCGGTGACGACAGCGCCCAGGTGATCAACCTCGGCCCGGGCGACGACATCACCCGCGGCGGCGGCGGCAACGACGTGGTGGCCAGCACCACCGGGCGCGACCTGCTGGCCGGCGACGCGGGCAACGATACCCTCCACGGCGGCGACGACGACGACACGCTTCTGGGCGGTGACGACGACGATGTGGTCGGCGGCGGCAATGGCAACGACCTGCTCAGCGGCGACGCCGGCAACGACTGGCTGATGGGCGAGGACGGCAACGACACCGCCATCGGCGGTGACGGCAACGACGTTGTGTTCGGTATGAACGGCAACGACCTGCTGACCGGCGACGCGGGCAACGACACCATCGTGGGCGGGGACGGCAACGACTCCATCCTCGGCGGCACGGGCAACGACCTGATCGGCGGCGGTGCGGGCAACGACCTGATCGACGGTGGCGACGGCAACGACGCCCTGGTCGGCGAGGACGGCAACGACACGCTGTTCGGCGGGGCCGGTGACGACGTGCTCTGGGGCTTCGGCGGTGACGACTGGCTGATCGGCGGTGCGGGGAAGGACATCTTCGCCTTCACGCTCGGCGGCGGGAACGACTATGTGTTCGAGTTCAACCCGGACGAGGACATCCTTGGCTTCGCGATCGCCGGCATCAGCATCGCGGACATCAAGGCGAGCGCCCAGACCGTCGGCAAGAACACCGTCTTCACCCTGTCCGACAAGAGCACCATCACCGTGGTCGGCCTGACCGGCGTCACCGACTCCTGGTTCTCGTAAAACGGCCGCGGGCCGGCGGGGAGCAATCATCCCCCGCCGGCCCGCGCGTCGCTTCCACCGTTGAGGCCATCAGGACGCGGACAGGATGTCCGTGCCCTTCACGACGGCGCCGCCCTTCAGGACGAACTGCGTCTCGCCGTTGACGCTGCGCACCTCTTTCACCGTGTCGGTCGTCACGGTGGCGGTGGTCAGCGACGTGCCGGCCTTGTCCTTCGCCGTCACGCGCACGAGGTAGGTGCCGTCCGCGGCGGTCGTGCCGTCGCTGCGCTTGCCGTCCCAGGTGAAGGTCTGACGACCCGTCTTCGGGCTGCCCGGTGCGCTGTAGATCACCTGCCCGGCGTCGTTCACCACTTCGATCTTCACCGACGCGGCGGCCCCGTCGATGGCGTAGGCCATCTCCGCCTTGCCCTCCGACAGGCTGATGCGGTCCGAGGCAGCCTCCACCTTGCGGCCCAGATAGGCCATGTCCAGCCGCATGCCGCTGTTCTTCAGCGTGTCCAGAACCTGCCCCAGCGTCTCGTTCGTCCGCACGCCCTGCTCCACGGTGGAGAGCTGGGCGAGCTGCGTCATGAACTGGGTGGCGTCCATGGGCGAGAGCGGGTCCTGGTTGCGCAGCTGCGCGGTCAGCAGCTTCAGGAACGCCTCGTAATCCACCGTCTGCTTCTTCGCGGCGGCGGAGGGGGGTGTGGTGGCCGTGTTGGTGGCCGCGGTCGTGGTCATGGCGGGTCCTTGCGGCTAGACGGAGATGTCGACGAGGCCGTCGATGGGGCGGGCGGCGCGTTCGAGAGGCAGGGCGGCGGCGGAGTCGGCGGCTCGGAAGGCCCGGCCGGGGCCGTCCTGGCGCCCTCCCGCCCCGTCGCCCTGGCCGGAGAAGGCGAAGCCGCGCGGCTCGCCGTCGCCGCGCAGCGAGAAGTTCAGGGTGCCGCCGTCCAGCTCGAACCCGGCGTCGGACAGGGCGCGCTCCAGGTGATGGATGTCCCGGCGCAGCAGGGCCAGCGTCTCCGGGCTTTCGGCCTGGACATGCAGGGCGACGCGGGCGCCGCTCAGTTCGGCGACGACGCGGACGGGGCCAAGCTCCTCCGGCTTCAGGTCGATGTGGAACTCGCCGCCGCCCGCCTCGACGACGCGCACCAGCTGGCCGGCCACCTGAGCGGCGGGCAGCCGCGCCGCGGCGTTCTCACCGGGATGCGCCGCGTAGTGGGCCGCCGCGTGGGCCGCCGGCGGGGTGAGGGCGGAGGGCAGCGGCGCCGTGCCGACGGGGTCCGCCGGGGAGGACGGCGCCGACAAGGCTTCCGGTCCGGCCGGATTGCCGCGGCCTTGTCCCTGTCCCTGTCCCTGGCCCGGATTCTGGCCGGTGCCGCCGTTGGACGCGGCGTTGCCGCCCGCCTGGGCCATCGCCTGCTGAAGCTGCGCGGAGGGAGCCTGCGTCGCGTCGCCTTTGGCCGGCGTCGCGGAGTCCTTGGCTTGGAACAGCGGGGCCGAGTCCGGTTTGGCGCCGGAAGCCGGCAGAGGAACGGACGGGGTGGCGGGTGCCGCGGAGTCGGTCGCGGCCTGCGGCGTCGTCCCGTCCGGTCTGGCGTCCGGGATCGCCGCGGCGGTGGGCGCCATGGGCAGCGACGGGGCCGGCGGCGGCGGGCTGGATTGGGCCGGAACCGGCGGCTGAGGCGCCGCACCGGTTTCCGCCGGGGGCGCCGGGACGGGTGGCGCTGTGGGCAGGCCAGCGGTCGACGGCACCGGCTCCGGCAAGCTCCCGGCCGCCGCGAGGCCCGGCGCCGTTGTCGGCGGTGGAGGGGTCAGCAGCGGCAGGAGCGCCGCCAGGGCGGCCTCGGCGCCGGCCGGCGCGCCACCGGTCTGGGCGGAGGAGTCCGCTTGGTCACCGCCCGCATCGGCGCCGCCTTGCCCCGCCGCGTCGTCCAGCAGGTCGGCGAAGGGTGTGCCGGACGCCTCGTGCTCGCCCGGTCCTCCGGGAGACGGGGCCGCCGTCGCCTCCGTGGAACGGGCGGGGCGGGGCGGCGGGGCGGCGATGACGTCGGGAAGGCTGGGCATGATGTCTCTTGGTGAGAGAACCGCGACCGGGCTCAGTTCGTCGGTGTCTGCGTCAGGCGGACGGGCAGCGGGGCGGGCGGCGGCGGGCGGTCGCCGGGCAGGGCGCGGCGTTGCAGGACGAGGCGGGTGACCTCGCGCGCCTTGCCGTCCTCCAACTCCGCGATGATGGGGGCGGAGCGGCGCTCGGCCATGCGGTCCAGCACGTCGATGATGATGTCGGTTTCCAGGTCGTTGAAGATGCGCGCGGCGTCGCGCGGCTTCATCGTCTCGTAGATCGTCACCATGCGCTTCAGATCCTCCGCCTGGAGGTTGGAGCGCTGCTGCATCAGCGCCTCCACATCGCGCTTGATGGCGCTCAGCTTCTGGATCTGTGCGGTGGCGCGGGTCTCGGCGGCGGCCAGCACCGCTTCCGCCTCGCCGAGATGGCGGGTGCGGGCGGTCACGTCGGCCTTCTGCTCCGCGATGGCGGCGCGCAGGGCCGGGTCGGTGCAACTCGCCGCGGGCAGGGCGGCGTCCGCGGGCGGGGCCGCCGGGGTCATCGGCAGCGCCGCCATGGCGGGGCTTGCCACGGTGGACGCCGGCTCCGGCACGGCGTCCGGAGACGTCTCCGCGCCGGCCTTCAGGTCCTTGGCCCAGGGGCGCTCATGCTTGCCGAACTCGCGGTCGAACTGCTGGGCGACCACCGGCAGCCCTTCCATCAGCGAGCCGAGCTTGAGCGGCAGCACCATCAGGATCGCCACCAGCGTGATGGGAAGTACGCGCAGCATGGCTCAGCGCTCCGGTCCGATGGCCCGCAGCCGGGCGTAGAAGGCGTTGGCGGCCTGCTGCCGCGCGCCGCCGGTGTCCACGGTGGTTTCGGCGGTCTCAATGGCGGCCTCCTCCGGGGCCGGCGCCATCCCCTCCGCCGGGCGTGCGGCGGCCCCGGCCAGCGCGGCGACGCGCATCGGGCGGAAACCGTCCTCGTCTTCCGGCGCGTCGCTGTCCGGCGCGGGCACCGGTTCCGTGACGGTGGCAGGGGCGGCGGCGGGCGGCGGGACCGGGCGGGGCCGCGGGCGCGGTGCCGGGCCGTCCTCAAGCCGGCGGACCAGGGCGCGGGCCTCCTGCACGGACGCCTCGATGCGCTTGGACGCCCGCTCGCAGGAGCCGAGAACCAGCGCCGCCTCCTCGGTCACGCCCTTGGCGCGGTCGAGCCCGTCGGACAGCTTGGCCGAGGCCTCCGTCGCGGCGGCGACCAGACGCTGCACCGAGGCCTCGGTCTCGTCGATGGTCTTGGAGAAGGTGCCGATCAGCGCGCCGATCTCGGCCTGGCTGGAGCGCATCACCTTCAGCCGCTTGTTGACGATCACCAGGAACACCGTGGCGGTGACGAGCATGACCGCCAGGACGGCGTCAATGAGGAATGAGACCATCGATCAGCTCCTGCTTGGTCTCCAGGTCGGTGTCGATCTTGACGGAGATGTTGCCGTTGCGCTGGCCCATGTGGCCGGCGAAGAGGGGGGTGGTCTTGCTCTGCAGCACCACCGGCGCGTCGGGGTCGATGCGCAGCTTCAGCGAGGTGCCCTTCTCCCAGTTCAGCACCTCGCCCAGCGAGACCTGCGTCTGCTGCAGCACGGCGACGAGGTCCAGCTTGGCGCGCATCAGCTCGGCCTTCAGGTGGCTTTCCCACACCGTGTCATGGCCGAACTTCTCGCCCATGAAGGTCTGCACCAGCTTGCCGCGCACCGGCTCCAGCGTGGCGTAGGGGATGACCACCTCGGCGTGGCCGGTTCGGCGCTCCACCTCCACCGCGATGCGCACGCGGATCACCGCGTTGGTGGCGCGGGTGATGGTGGCGAACTGCGGGTTCGTCTCCAGCCGGTCGAAGGTGAAGTCGATGGGCGTGATCGGGTCGAAGGACTGGCTGAGGTCCTGGAGGATGACCCGGATCAGCCGCTCGGTGATCTTGCGCTCGATGGAGGTGTAGGTGCGCCCGTCGATGCGCCGGGCGCGGCTGCGCCGCCCGCCCAGCAGCACGTCCATCATGCAGTAGATCAGCGCGCTGTCGACCGACACGACGATGTGGTTGTCCCACTGCTCCGCCCGCGCGACGCCGACCAGGGCCGGAAGCTCGATGGTGTCGAGGAACTCGTTGTAGCGCAGCCAGTCGATGCGCAGCAGGCTGGCCTCCACGCTGGTCGAGGAGAACTGGCGCAGCGACGTGTTCAGCAGCCGGACCATGCGGTCGAAGACCACGTCCAGCATCGGCAGCCGGTCCTTGTTGACCGTCGTCGTGCTGATCAGCCGCTCGATGGCGCGGGTCTGCCCGGCGGATTCCGTCTGCGGCCCGACGGCGAAGTTCAGCAGGCGGTCGATCTCCTCCTGGCTCAGCTCCTTGGTGTCGGCCATCAGGGCGGCGGCCTCGGACTCACCGGAGCCGGCGTCCAGGCCCCAGTCGAGATCGTCCCCGGAGCCGTCGCCATGCTCGCCGCCGTCGTCCGTGTCGATGGGAGTGCTCATCCGTTCCTCTGGGTCGGCTATTGGGTGAGAAGGCTGCGCAGCAGGACGTCGGACACCGTGTCCGGGCCGAGGATCAGGTTGAAGCGGCGGCGCAGCTCCCCGCGCAGCCGCAGCAGGCCGGCGGAACCGCGCAGGTCGTGCTGGTCGATGTTGCGCAGGAACTCCTGCTGGGCGTTGACGAGGTGGGGCATCGCCTGCTCCACCCGGCCGCGGTCCTTGGGCGCCAGGGCCAGCGTCACCCCGATCTTCATGAAGCGCGACGGCGTGTCGGGGCGCAGGTTCACCAGCAGCTCCGGCATGTCGAGCGTCGCCTGGACTGGTTCGGCGATGGGCGTGCCCTCGAACAGCCGCGCCACCCCGTCCGGCCCGACGGCCATCCAGTAGCCGCCGAACCCGGCCGCGGCGACGCCGCACAGGGCGGCCGCGCCCAGCGCCAGCCGGGCCAGCGGCAGCACGATGACGTACATCCGCTGCCGGCCCGGCGTTCCCGTCCTTGCCTTTCCAGCATCTGTATTCATCGCGACCGGCGCCTCCAAAATACCGAAAATTTGAGAGACTGTTTTAAACGATCAAGTTTTAGCGACTTCCTTCCGGTCTATCTTCGCGGCTTTTACTCCGCTTAAAAGTCATCCCGGTAGGTTGTGAAGGCTCACGGGGTGAACATTACGGTCCCCGCTTTTCGGAAACTTTAAAGGTGCGGGTGTCGTGACGGGACTGATCGACAATCTGCGGACGCTTGGGCGCACGCGCCTTCTGGTGCTGGCCGGCACGGGCGTCGGCATCGTCCTGGCGGTCGCCACCATGGCGGTGCTGCTGTCGCGGCCGCACATGACGCCGCTCTACACCGGGCTGGAACCGGCGGAGGCCGGGCGCATCGTCAAGGCGGTGGAGGCCATGGGCGTGCCGGTGTCCGCCGCCTTCGACGGCACCGCCGTCCAGGTGCCGGAGGCCGAGGTGCCGCGGCTGCGCATGCTGCTGGCCGAGAAGGGCCTGCCGTCGCGCGGCGGCATCGGCTACGAGCTGTTCGACACCGACAAGCCGCTGGGCATCACCAGCTTCATGCAGCGGATGAACCGGCTGCGCGCCATGGAAGGCGAACTGGCCCGCACCATCGAGACGCTGTCCGGCATCGAGGCGGCGCGCGTCCACATCGTGCTTCCCGACCGGGAGGAGTTCTCGCGCGCCGCCCCCACCCCGACCGCCTCCATCGTGGTGCGCATGCGGGGCCGGGCACCGCTGGAGCGGCGGCAGGCGCTGTCGATCCGCCACCTCGTCTCCGCCGCCGTGCCCAACCTGAAGCCGAGCGCCGTCACCGTGCTCGACGCCTCCGGCGAGGTGCTGCTGACCGAGGAGGACGGCGACGCCCGCTCCTCGGCGAAGGTGGACGGGCTGCGCGCCGGGCATGAGACGCGCATCTCCCGCGCCATCGAGCAGATGCTGGTGGCGCGGCTGGGACAGGGCAATGTTCGCGTTCAGGTTGCTGTCGACGTCGAAACCAAGCGCGAGGTCGTGCGCAGCCAGAGCTTCGACCCGAACAGCCAGGTCGTCCGCTCCACCCAGACGGTGCAGGAGCAGGACCGCAGCCTGGACAGCACGGGCGAGCCGCCGGTCACCGCCGAGCAGAACCTGCCGCAGCGCGAGGTCCGCGCCCAGGCCCAGAACAACCGCTCCTCCTCCGACTCCAAGCGCCAGGAGGAGACGGTCAATTACGAGATTTCCAACGTCGCCCGCGAAACGGTGATCGAGCCGGGCGACATCCGCCGGGTCAGCGTCGCCGTGCTGGTCAACGGCACCTGGGCGACGGCGCAGGACGGCACCCGCAGCTACGAGGCCCGTTCGCCCGAGGAACTGCAGCGCATCACCGAGCTGGTGCGCTCCGCCATGGGCTTCAGCGAGGCGCGCGGCGACCGGGTCACCGTCGACAACCTGGAGTTCGTCAATCTCGCCCCCGAGCTGGGCGCCCGCGAGCCGATGGCGGAGATCGTCGACACGCTCAGCCGCAACGTGATGACGCTGATCCAGTGGGTGATCCTGCTGGTGCTCTGCGGGTTGCTGATCGTGCTGGGGCTGCGCCCGCTGATCCGCCGCGTCTTTCCGGCGCCGGAGCCGGTGGCGGCCGAAGCCCCGACCCCGGCGCTGGCCGCGGGAGCCGCGATGCCGCAGCTCGCCGGCCCGGCCATGGGCGGCGATCCCGCCATGCAGGCGGCCCAGCTCACCGACGCGGGCGAGATGGCAACCGCGGCTCTGCCGGGCATCGAGGAGACGATGGACCAGCTCATCGAGCTGCGCACGGTGGAGGGCCGGGTGCGCGCCTCCTCCATCCGCCGGCTGGGCGACATCGTCGACCAGTATCCCGATGAGGCGATCGACATCCTGCGCTCCTGGCTCTACGAGGAGGCGGTCTGATGGGGTACCCGCGCTACCGCTTCGACCTGCGCTTCGACAGCACGGCCCAGGCTGCGGCGCAGGCGGCGGCGGAGTTCGGTTCCCCTCCCGAGCCGGACCCCGTCGATCCGCTCGACGACATCGTCCATTCCGAACGCCACCTTCAGGCCGCCGTCTACGGCGCCGAGGTCCGCGCCTTTGCCGAGGGGGTGGAGCAGGGCCGGCGCGAGGGGGCGGCGGAGGCCGCGGCCCGCACCGACGCCGCCCTGGCGCAGGCGCTCTCCCACCTCGACGAGCAGCTGGCCGCCTTGGACGACCGCTTCGCCGACGCCCTGCGCGGGGTGGAGGCGCAAGGGTCGGCGGTGATGCTGGCGCTCGTCCGCCGCCTCGCCCCGGCGCTGCTGGAGCGGATCGGCGCGGCCGAGACCGAACGGCTCGCCGTGGACGCCCTGCGGCTGGCCGGCGGGTCGCCGCGGCTGAGGCTGCGCGTCCATCCCGATCTCGCGGAGCCCGTCCGCGCCCGGCTGGCCGACCCGGAGTCCCTTGGCTTCAAGGGCGCGCTGGAGGTCGTCGCCGACCCGTCCCTACCGCCCGGTGGGCTCGACGCCGCCTGGGAAGCCGGGGGCCTGCGCTACGACCCCGCCGCGGTGGAGCGCGCCGTCGACGGCCTGTGCGACCGCGCGCTGGCCGCCCTGTCCACCGAACATGACCTCTTCACCGACACGGAAAGCACCGCATCATGGCCCCACTGAACCTCGACGTCCTGGAAGACGACGCCAAGCCCGCCGAGAAGGACGCCGCGGGCATCCCCGCCGCCGCCGTGGCCGGCGGCTCGATGAACGCCATCTACAACGTCCCGGTGGACGTTCAGGTCGTGCTGGGCCGCACCAGCATGCTGGTGGCGCAGCTCCTGAAGCTCGGCCGCGGCGCCGTGGTGGAGCTGGAGCGCAAGGTCGACGAGCCGGTGGAGGTCCTGGTGAACCACCGTCTGGTCGCCCGCGGCGAGGTGGTGATCGTCGAGGACCAGCGGCTGGGCGTCACGCTGACCGAGATCGTGCGCACCGATCTGGCGATCGATTGACCCGGTGTTGACCCCTCGGCACCGCATCCACGGGTTCCCGCCATGATCCGACGCCTGTTCCTGTACGGCCTTCCCGCCGCGCTCGCCGTGCTGCTTCCCGCGGCGGCCTGGGCGCAGGGCAGCGGGCTGGACCTGTCCTCCATCGGCAGCGCGCTCGGCAGCGCCACGGGGGAGAGCGGGTCGCTGTCCGGGCGCGTCATCCAGGGCATCGTCCTGCTGACGGTGCTCAGCGTGGCGCCGGGCCTGCTGGTCATGGCGACCTCCTTCACCCGGATCATCGTCGTGCTGTCGCTGCTGCGCTCCGCGCTGGGGCTTCAGCAGTCGCCGCCGAACATGGTGCTGATCAGCCTCGCCATGTTCCTGACCTTCCACATCATGGGGCCGGTCTTCGACGCGGCGTGGCAGGACGGGCTGCGCCCCATGCTGAACGAGCAGGTGACCCAGGAGCAGGGGCTGGAGCGGATGGTCGAGCCCTTCCGCAACTTCATGGCCTCCCAGGTGCGGGACAAGGACCTGTCGGCCTTCGCCGGCTTTTCCGGCAAGCCGGAGGCGGAGCAGCCGAAGACGGCGGCCACCGCCGACCTGCGCGTTCTGGTCCCGGCCTTCCTGCTGTCGGAACTGCGCCGTGCCTTCGAGATCGGCTTCCTGATCTTCCTGCCCTTCCTGGTGATCGACATGGTGGTGGCGGCGGTGCTGATGGCGATGGGCATGATGATGCTGCCGCCGGTGATGATCGCGCTGCCCTTCAAGATCATCTTCTTCGTCCTGACCGACGGCTGGTTCCTGATCGCCAACAGCCTGATCCGCTCCTATGGGGGAACCTGACGCGATGACCGAGCCCCGGCTGCTGCCCGCCGTTCCCTCCGCCGGCCTGTCGGCGCCGCCCGCCGCACCCCCCGCCGGGGCGTCGGGGATGGCCGACAGCGTGACCGCCTTCGCCAAGCGGCGCGGCGTCACGGTGGACGACGAGACGGCCGTCGTCACCCTCCTGAACGCGCTCGACCCCAACCCGCTGGTGCCGCACCGCATGGTGCTGGTCGCCGGCAGCGTCCTGGCGAACGCCTTCCGTCACGACCGTCTGCAGGGCGACCGCCCCGTGGAGCGGGATGACGAGTCCGACCACTCCACCCTGACCGCCGACCGCTTCTTCTGAGGTGCCAGCATGGGCATGCCGATCAAGATCCGAGACAATTTCAAGAGCCTGAGCGGGTCGGAGAGGACCGCGGTGATCTTCCTGGCGCTGGGCGAGGAACGCGGCTCCCGCCTGATGGAGAAGCTGGACGACGACGAGATCCGCATGGTCAGCCGCGCCATGGCCAGCCTGGGCAACGTCACTTCCAACCTCGTCGAGGCGCTGCTGCGCAGCTTCACGGAGCGCTTCGCCAACACCGGCTCCGTCGTCGGCTCCTACGACAGCACGGAGCGCATGCTCTCCCGCTTCCTGCCCGACGACCGCGTGTCGGAGATCATGGGCGAGATCCGCGGCCCGGCGGGCCGCACCATGTGGGAGAAGATGTCCAACGTGAACGAGGGCGTGCTCGCCACCTATCTGGCGGGCGAGTACCCACAGACGGCGGCGGTCATCCTGTCGCGCATGCGCAGCGACCACGCCGCGAAGGTGCTGCCGCTGCTGGCCCCGGCGCTGCGGCTGGAGGTGATCGAGCGGATGATCCAGATCGAATCCGTGCAGCGCGAGGTGCTGCTGGACATCGAATCCATCCTGCACAACGAGTTCATGGCCAATTACGCCCGCACCCACGGCGCCGACACGCACGAGCGGATGGCCGACATCTTCAACCGCATCGACCGCGACACCATGGCGGAGATCTTCACCGACCTGGACGCGGTGATGCCGGATTCGACCCACCGCATCCGCCAGCTCATGTTCACCTTCGAGGACTTGCTGCGGCTCGACCGGGTGTCGCTGCAGGCGGTGATCCGGCGTTGCGACACCGGCCAGCTCGCCATCGCGCTCAAGGGGGCGGAGGCGCTGCAGCGCGACCATTTCCTGTCCGTCCTGTCCGAGCGCGCCCGCATGATCCTGCAGGACGAGATCGAGAACATGGGGCCGGTGCGCATGCGCGACGTCAACGAGGCGCAGGCGGAGATCGTGCAGGTCGCCAAGGCGATGGCCGACGACGGGGCGATCGTCCTTCCGCAATCGGACGAATCGGACGCCGTCGTCTACTGAGTCGTCCACTGATGGGTGTGTTCATGCCGGATGCGGTCGCCGAGGTCGGCCATCTGCTGGCGGTGGTGGAGGCGCTGGACCCGCGGGCGGCGCAGGAGCTGCGCGGCGGGTTGCCGCGCTGCGATTCCACCTTCGGCCTGGGGCTGGCCTTCTTCCTGGCGGCGACCGCCAACGGCGCGCGGGCGTGGCTGGGGCCGAAGCGCTGCCGGCTGCTGGAGCAGCTCGACGGCGGCGCGCTGCTGGACGATCTCGACCTGGCGCTGGCGCCGCGCCACCGCCGCACCGCCGACGGGCGGGAGTGGCGGGTGATGAGCATCCCGGTGATGGACGGCACGGCGGCTGGCGGCTGCCGCGGTCTGCTCTGCGCCATTTCCGACGGGGCGGACCTCCAGACGGGAAGCGCGCTGGTCCTGCAGATGAGGCTGCCGGCGCTGGGGGCGGTGCAGCTCGTCGCGGCGGGGGAGGGGCGGCGGTTCGACGTGACGCTGCAGACCGGCGGCGGCCTGTCCGCCGCGGCGCTGGCCGACATGCAGGACGGTTTCGCCGGGGCGATGGGCGACGCGGGCCTGGGCGGTGACCTGACGGTGGGGCCGCTCGCCGGGGCCTGGCTGGATCTGGAAGAGGAAGCTCTCAGCGCGGACTGGTTGGGGTAGGGGCGCGCCGGGCCCCCACCCTTCCCATGCTGCGCATGGGCCCCAACCCTCCCCCGCTTCGCAGGAGAGGGACTTTAATCCCCTCCCCTGCGAAGCGGGGGAGGGTTGGGGAGGGGGCTCAACGCGACAGCATCCTCACCCCGCCAGCCGCGCTTCGCCAACCCCCCGCCCGAATCCCACATACCCCGGCAGCACCCGGCGCGCCGGCAGGGCCGGGGCAGGGTCCTCATGCTCGGGTGGGGCCTCGAACTTGTAGCCGCGCCCATAGACGGTCTCGATGTAGCGGGCGCCGCCGGTGGCCTCGGCGATCTTCTTGCGGAGCTTGCAGATGTAGACGTCGATGACCTTGTCGAGCGGGTCGGCGCCGGACAGGCCGTAGACCTCGTCGTAGATGTGCTCCTTGGAGACGACGCGGCGGTGATGGGCGGCCAGCACGCCGAGGATGGCGTGCTCGCGCTGGCTCAGCCGCAGCCGCTCGCCGCCGACCTCCGGGTCGCGCCCGTCGAGGAAGACCGTGAGCTGCCCCACCCGCACCGCGTTGCTCAGCAGGCCGCGCGAGCGCCGCCGCGCCACCTCGATGCGCGCCCGCACCTCGGCGCTGACCACCGGCTTGACCAGCACGTCGTCGGCCCCGGCGTGCAGCAGCTCCACCGTCGTCGCCACGCAGCGCCGGTCGAGCAGGCAGAGGATCGCCGCCCCGACCTGATGGGCCCGTAAGGCCGCCACGCAGCGCGCCGGATCGTCGACGCTGCCCAGGACGATGGCGTCGTAGCCCAGCCCGTCCGCACCTTGCTGTTGCAGAAGCTCCTCCAACCCGGCCCAGTCCTGGCGGTCGTAGCGGATCTTCCCCATGCCGAGCTGACGGCCGAGCGCGTCGGCGATCAGGGGGTTCGGTTCAACCAGGACAGCACGCATGGGGTTCTCCGCAGCATCGGATCGGCCAGGGCGATTGATTTGCTTTTTAGAAAAAGTCTTTTTCGCGCCTGCAAACATCATTCAAAAAACCAATCGAAATCCGTACTGTCAATCGTTGGTGTTAATACCTTGGCGGGAGCTGGGAGTCGGTGTTAAAGCGGTTTTAAAACCCGTTAACAGACTTCATTTTGCAAAATTTGCTGACGAAATCCGTGAAAATACGAGGCGAATTCTCGGCAGTGCTTCTGTCGGAGCGCCTCCCGGCCCCGGCCTATGGAAAAAAGGTTCCTGTGCGCAGGGCGCGGGACGCGCTACTGTGGCGCTGCAGGCCCGACTGTCAGGATAAGCCGCGATGACCGAGATGATGCCGCTCTCCAACGCCGAGGATGCGCCGCCTCCGCCCGCGGCACCGGCCAAGCGGGCCACCCGTCCGCGCGCGGCGAAGGCGCCGTCGGAGGAAACCACGCAACTCCTGCGCGTCTACGGGGATCAGGTCGCCACGCTCGGTGAACAGATCGCCAAGGCGGAGGCGGCGGCGGACAGCGAACGGGCGGAGCGGCTGCGGGTCATCGCCGAGCACGCCTCCGAACGCGAGCGCTGGCGCGAGGCCATCGGGCAGGTCGAGCGGGCGCGCTTCGGGGAGGTCGGGACCCTCCAGGGCGACCGCGAGGCGGAGCGCGACCGTATCAACCAGCTCGTCGAGACTCTGATCGCCGAGACCTCGGCGCGCGAGCAGGGCATGGCCCGCGCGCTTCAGGACGCGGAGGACCGGCTGTCCGCAGTGAACGCGGAGATCGCCGCCCTGCGCCTGTCCCACGCGGTCGCGCTGGACCGGCTCCAGGCCGACCGCGAGGCGGAACGCAAGCGCATCGGCGATCTCGTGGAGCGGCTGATCGCCGACACGGAGGCGCGGGAACGCGGCTTCCGCCAGCGCATCGAAGCGGCGGAGCGCCGCAGCGAGGAGGCGCAGGCGGCGTTGGAGCAGGAGCGCCGGACCGGCGCGGAGCTGGAGAAGCGGCTGGAGCGGCTGACCGGCACGCTGGACGGCCTGCGCCGCGACCGCGAGGCCGAGGTCGCCGCCTATGAGGCGATGCGCGACCAGTGCCGCATTCTGGTGACCGAACTGGCGCGGCGGCAGCGCCCGTGGTGGCGCCGCCTGTTCCGGCGCTGAGCGTTACTCGTCCTTTTCCTCGTCGCCGCCGCGGAAGGGCGCGGTCGCCACATGGGCCGTGGCCGACACCACGTCGCCGGCGACGCTGACCGCGGACCCGGCGACGCTGGCCGCCGTGTCCACCGTGGCGACCACCACGCCGCAACCGGTCAGAAGCAAGGCCGCCGGGATGAGCAGGACGGCGGCGGACAAGGCAGGACGGGGCATGGTCTTTGACCTATGAGACGGTGGTGCCGCTCCACTATGCCCGGACGCACGGCGGCGCGCCTGTGACCAAACGGCGGCGCTCAAGCTGGCGCGCCACCGCCCAGCGGAGTGTGCTTACGGCAGCTTCTTGAAGACCATGCGCCGCATCGGCTGGTCGAAGGCGGTCATCCCCTCCGCGTCGATCCGCCCGTTGGCGGCGAAGCGGCGGCGGACCTCGGCCTCCACCGGCGGAAGGCGCTCGCGCCGCACCGGGTCCACGGCGGTGACGTGGGTCAGGTAATGATCGGCGTCGCGGTAGCGTACCACCGTGCCATAGACCGTCTCGTCCACCGCCTGCAGCGGCAGCGGCGGGTGCTTCAGCGTGTCGTAGGCGGCGGCCCGCACCTCCGTCTCGTCCTCGATGGGCAGGATGACCTCGAAATAGGCGCCCTCGGCGATCGGCTCGACCACCACCAGCGTGCCGCCGGGCTTCAGAACCCGCGCCGCCTCGGCCATCGCGTCGGCCATCACCGCCAGCGGCAGGTGGTGGAAGCTGTTGGAGTAGACGATGGCGTCCACCGACGCGTCCTCCAGGGGCAGAGCCTCCCCCTTGCCGACGCGGTAGTCGGCGCCGGCCACCGGCTCCGCCTTGCGGGCGCGGGCAAGCTGGCCCTCGCTGATCTCGATGCCGATGGCCCGGGCGCCGAGCCCCGCGAAGTGGCGGGTCAGCGACCCGTCGCCGCAGCCGACATCCACCACGGTCCGGTCCCGCGGGTCCAGAATCTCGGCCAGGGCGTCCTTCAGGGTCATCGTCGTCATGGTGCGTTTCCGTTTTTCTTGATGGTTGGCAGGTGTTGGGCGGCGTTCCGGCCCCGGTGGGTCAGGGCGCTGCGTTCAGCGTCCGCCGGAAATAGTCGAGGACCTCGTCGTTCAGCCGCGCGTGGAAGGCGGCGCGGTCGAAGCCCGGCGGGTCCTGCACCGTCGCGCCGAAGCGGGCGGCGGCGCTGGCCGGGACCGGCGTCAGGAAGGCGTAGTGGCCGGCGCCGGGGACGAGGTCGTATTCCGGCGGCCGGGGCAGCAGGCCGCGCACCCGCGCCACCTGGAGGGCGCCGCTTTCGTCGCCCTTCTCCGCCTCGTAGAGCCGGACCGGGACGGTGACGCGGGACAGCGCGCCGTCCGCGAACAGCGCGCCGACCGGGTCCATCAGCAGCAGCGAGCGGATACGGGGGTCGCTGGCGGCCTCCAGCCGCTTCGGCGAGGCGGCGATGGTTGTCTTGGCGCCGGCCGGGCAGAGGGTGCGGTCGTCGGGATGGGCGGCGCAGATCGGGGCGAGGCGGCCCGGATCGGCGACTCCGCCCGCCGCCGCCAGCGCCGCATGGCCGCCGGCCGCGTAGCCGAGCACGCCGATGCGCTGCCGGTCCACCCGGAAACCCATGGGCGAGGAGTCCAGCACGGCGTCCAGCGCCGCGCGGAGCTGCAGCGGCAATTCCGGCCACAGCGGCACGGTGCCGATCCGGTCGCCTTTGCCCGCCCCCGGCTCCGTGCCCGGTTCCATGCCGCCGAGATGGGTCACGATGGCGGTCATCATCCCGCGGCGCGCCAGGAACAGGGCGACGCTGACCATCGCCAGCCCGTTGCGCGCCGGCCCCTGGGTCATCATCACCAGCGGCACGGAATCCAGCGCCGGACCGCCTTCCGGGGCGACGTTCAGGTGATAGGGTCCCCGGCGGATCGGCTGGACGTGATCGCGCGTCGGGTAGAGCAGCAGGATCGGCACCGTCTTGCCTGTGCCCGGATCGGCGTAGCCGATCTGCGACACCGCCGCCCGGAACTGGGCCGGTGTTTCCGCCCGCGCGGGCAGGACCGGAAGCAGCCCGGTCATCAGAAGAGCCAGAACCCACCGCCGTGTTCGCCGACCCATCGCAACCCCTCCGGCATCACGTCACGAAGCTTTCCCCGCTGGGGGGAGTGTGGCCGTCTTGCCGGTCGAACGGCAAGCACGGTGTTTCCTGCCTGAACAATGGGGTCCGCAAATCATGCCGTCTTGCCAAGGAGCGGGCCGGCCTGTACCACGGCGGTGCGCCCCGCCAACCGCCAAGGCACAGGTCGGCCCGTTCCATGTTCGACAGCTTCCTCCTCGCCTTCACGGCGCTGTTCTCGATCGTCAACCCCATCGCCATGGCGCTGATCTTCAGCCAGGTGACGGCGGAGCGCAGCCCGAAGGAGCGGGCGCAGGTCGCAACGCTGGTCGCCGTCTATTCGGCCATCGTCATGCTGGCGGCCCTGTGGGCGGGGTCCTACGTGCTGAACTTCTTCGGCATCTCGCTGGCGGCGCTGCGGATCGCCGGTGGCTTCGTGGTGGCGGAGCGCGCCTGGGCGCTGCTGAACGCGCCGGAAGCGCACGAGGCCCGCAAGCAGGAGCAGGCGGCCCCGGCGGAGGAGGCCGGGGACTCCGATGTCGGGGAGTCGGCCTTCTTCCCGCTGACCATCCCCTTCACCACCGGCCCCGGCACCATTTCCGTCGCCATCGCGCTGGGCGCCACCCGCCCCCGGGGCAGCGAGGGGCTCACCGAATTTTTCATCGGCGTGTCGGCGGCGGCGCTGGCCATCGCGCTGCTGATCTGGCTGTCCTACCGTTCCGCCGACCGGCTGGTGGAATTGCTCGGCCACAACCGCGCCCGCGTGCTGACGCGGCTGTTCGCCTTCCTGCTGTTCTGCGTCGGCGTCCAGATCCTGCTGACCGGCCTGCTGGACGCCTTCCCCGTGCTGGCCTCGGGGCGTTAAGTCCGATTCAGCGTGCGCGCCCCACGCGCTGGCGGGCCATGCGGTCGGCGACGGCGGCGGTCGGTTTGCGCTCCATGTCGGCGCGGGCGAAGATCTCCGTCAGCGTGTCGGCGATCCGCTCGATGTGGCTCATCACGCGGGCGAGGTCGTAGCCGGCGCGCTCGTGATACACGTCGATCACCCCGCCGGCGTTGATGACGTAATCGGGGGCGTAGAGGATGCCGCGGTCGGCCAGCGCCTGCCCGTGCCGGGCTTCGGCGAGTTGGTTGTTGGCCGCCCCGGCGACGACCGGGCAGGTCAGCCGCGGGATCGTCCCGTCGTTCAGGACGGCGCCCAGCGCGCAGGGGGCGAAGACGTCCACCTCCAGATCGAAGATGGCGTCGGCGGACACCGGCGTGGCGCCGACGCGGTCGGCCACGCGCCGGGCCTGCGCCTCGTCGATGTCGGCGACCCACAGCCGCGCCCCGGCCTCGGCCAGATAGCGGGCGAGATGCCCGCCGACGCTGCCCACGCCCTGGATGGCGACGGTCAGCCCCTCCAGGTCGGTGCGGTGCAGGCGGTGGCGCACCGCCGCCTGAAGCCCGACGAAGACGCCGTAGGCGGTGGAGGGGGAGGGATCGCCGCTGCGCGTGCCGCCGCTTGCGGTCGCCTTCTCCACCACGCCGGAGACGTGGGCGGTTTCCAGCGCCATGGTCTTGATGTCGGGAACCCCGGTGCCGGAATCCTCGGCGACGATGTAGCGTCCGCCCAGCCGTTCGACGTGGCGCCCCATGGCGCGGAGCAGCGCCTCGCTCTTGTCGGTACGCGGGTTGCCGATGATGACCGACTTGCCGCCGCCCAGCGGCAGCCCGGCGAGGGCCGACTTGTAGGTCATGCCGCGCGACAGGCGCAGCGCGTCGCGCAGGGCCTCTTCGTCGCTGGCGTAGGGCCACATGCGGCAGCCGCCCAGCGCCGGGCCGAGCGCGGTGTCGTGGACGGCGACGATGGCGCGCAGGCCGGACGCGGCGTCGGCGCAGAAGACCACCTGCTCATGGTCGTCGAAATCGGGATGTTCGAACAGCGGCACGGTTTCCTCCTGATCTTTTTCTTTTTGAAAAAGCGGAAATCACCATGATGCAAAGCTCGGGCGTTGCGCGCGGCAGGGTTCCGCGCGCCGTGCAATGGTACGGCGTGTCCGCTTTTCCTTTCCCTGTGCTTCACCCGTTCTTGATCGGGCAAGGAAGCGACGGGACGTTCTCTTGAAGGAAACTAGAGGCGCATGAAATTGCTGGCAAGGCGGACGGTTGACCGGCCTGCAAAAAGCAAGGAGATGAGCGTCGGGGCAGTCCGGAATCGGGAAAGTGTCGCGGACGGGGCCGCGACCGATAATTTCCGGTCCGCTCGGGAAACGGGGAAAGAGGCCGGGGACCGGCCGGGCGGTGGGAGGAGGCCGCCCGGCGGGTCCCCGCGGGGATCAGAATTCCTCTTCGTCCCCGCCGAAGCCGCCCCAGGAATCCTCTTGGCTGGGGAGTTCCTCGGCGACCTGATCGACGGCGCCCTGAGCCTCCTGGGCGATGGCCTCGCCGCCGCCGGAGAAGGCGCTGGACAGCGCGCTGCCGATCAGCATGCCGCCGGCCACGCCCATGGCGGTCTGCATGGCGCCGGCCATGAAGCCGCCGCCGGCGCGCTGCGGCTGCTGGGCATAGGCCGCCACGCGCGGGTCGCCGTAGGCCGGGGCGGCGCCGGGCGCCTGACCCCAGGGCGAGCCGCCGGGGCGCTGCTGCGGGGCCGGGGCGGGCTTGGCGCCGCCGCCGAACAGGCCGCCGAAGATGCCGCCGCCGGCCGCCGCGGCCGGGCGCTCCTGAAGCTGGCGCTCCAGCTCCTGGTTCTGGTTCTGCGAGGCGGCCAGCGCCTGCTCCAGCATGACGATGGCCTGCGCCATCAGGTAGGGCGCGCCCGGCTGGCGGGCGATGGTGTCGCGGATGTGGGCTTCGGCCTGCGGGTCGCGCGGGCCGGACTGGGCCTCGGCCTGACGCAGCTTGGCGAAGAGGTCGTCAATGATCTGGCGTTCGGTCTGGTCCATGGCGGTGCTCGTGCTCTCGGTGGTTTGAGGGATGGTCCGGGCGTGCCCCGGCGCGTCGTCCATTGGGTGGGCGGCGGCGTTCGGAGAGAGCCGGACAGGTGTGGAGAGTGTGGGAGAGGTCTGGGGATCGCGGGTCCATGGGAGCATTCAGTCCCTCCAAGTGCGGTCACGCCCGTCGGCGCAAGAGCAGGTGAAGAGATCCGACATCGCGACCACGTCTAAGTCGCCAGAGGGGCCCGGATCACAGGTCCCGGAGACGTGGGGAGGGTCGGGAACCCTGTCAAGAGAGGGGGGCGCCGGAAAAACAGCGGAAAAAACAGCGCTGCGTTACTCGGGCCGGGTGCGCGCCTCGAAACGACGGCGGTCGCTTTTGTCGCTGAGCACGAAGGCGAAGGGGCGCAGCGCGTCGATGTGGCTGAGCGCGATGGCGATCAGGACGGTCATCGGCACCGCCAGGACGGTCCCGGCGGCCCCCCACAGCCAGCTCCACAGCAGCAGCGAACTGACGATCACCAGGGGCGAGATGGCGAGCTGCTTGCCCTCCAGCCGCGGGCCGATGAAATTGCCCATCACCTGCTCGATCACCAGCAGGCCGCCCGCGACCATCAGGGCGGTGGTCGAGCCGCCCTGGGCCAGCGCCATCAGAACGGGCAGCGCGGCCGCTCCCACCGACCCGATCACCGGGATGTAGTTCAGCAGGAAGGCCAGGAAGCCCCACAGGAACAGGAAGTCGATCCCGAACAGCGACAGCCAGCCGATGTAGAGCGCCCCGGTGATCAGCCCCAGCGTCGTGCTGACCAGCAGGAAGCGGCGGAACTGCTGGGCGATGGCGGTGACCGCGGTGACGGTGGTGGCGCAGCGCTCCGGTCCCAGCGTCTTCACGATCTTCTCGCGCCAGACCGGCGCCTCGACCAGCATCAGCAGGGCGAGGAACAGGACGATGACCAGCGTCGAGACGGCCTCCCGCGCCGCCGTGAGCACCGACGCGACGAGGCCGGACAGCGCCTCCGCCCCGCCGCCTCCGGAGTCGCTGCCGCCGCCCGAATCGCCGCCGCCCGAATCGCCGAGGAATTGCCCGCGCAGCCCGTCGATCCAGCCGTTTGCCTGCTGCCAGAGGCGCTGCAGCTCCTCGGCGTGGCGCGGCACCTCGCCGGCCACGCGCTGGCCGATGAACCACAGGCCTCCGGCGAAGACGGCCAGTACCAGCAGAACCGTCAGCATGGCGGCGAGCGGGCCGAGCAGGGCCAGCCGCGGCGGCACCCGGTCGCGCACCCAGCGCCCGATCGGCGCCACGGCGACCGCCACGAAGAAGGCGCCGGCCAGCGGGATGAGCACCGGCGAGGCCGCGCCGAGGCCCCACAGGGCGGCGAGGGCGGCCAGCAGGCCGACCAGCCAGAGGCCGAGCGTCATCCGGTCGATGGACCAGCCGCGCTCGATGTCCGCGTCCTCCCGCTGTGCCAAGGTCGTCTGCTCCCCGCCGTTGCGCCGCGCTGCCGGTCGGGCAGCATGAGCTTGACGCGAAACCGGCCGTGAAGTTCCGCAACGCCCCGGTCCCGGCCAGAGCGCAGAATTGCCACCGGGGGGGACGTTGCGGCGCAGCGGGGCTGCCACCAACTCACTGGGGCCGGCTCCGCCGGAGCGGGATTCAGCCTTGGGGGCACACGCCATGGACCGCATCAACACGGCTTTCCTGTTCGACCTCGACGGCACGCTGATCGACAGCGTCTACCAGCATGTGCTGGCTTGGCAGGAGGCGTTGGACCACGAGGGGATCGAGCTGTCGGTCTGGCGCATCCACCGCAAGATCGGCATGAGCGGCGGCCTGTTCGCCAACATGCTGCTGCGCGAGACCGGCCTCGCCATCAGCCCGGAACTTCTGGAGCGGCTTCGCCGCCGCCACGCCGAGGCGTTCCGCGGGCTGGCCGGGCGCGTCCGCCCGCTGCCCGGCGCGCAGGAGCTGCTGTCCCATTTGACGGCGGCGGGCATCCCCTGGGCCATCGCGACCAGCGGGCGGATCGAGACGGCGCGTTCCGGGCTGGAGGCTCTGGGCGTCGACCCGGACGAGGTGCCGGTGGTGACGCGCGACCAGGTGAAATACGCCAAGCCCGACCCCGACCTGTTCCTGGCCGCGGCGGAGCGTCTCGGCGTCCCCATCGAAACCGCCATCGTGGTCGGCGACAGCGTGTGGGACATCCTGGCCGCGCGGCGCGCCCGCGCGCTGAGCATCGGGCTGCTGTCCGGCGGCTACGGGCAGGACGAGCTGGAGCGGGCCGGCGCCTTCCGCGTCTACGAGGACCCCGCCAGCCTGCTGGAGCATCTGGACGAGGTGGGAGGCCGACGCTGAGCGCCGATCGACGCCGCGCGCTGCTGATCGTCAATGGCAAGGCCCGGCAGGGGCAGCGGGCGCTCGACGACATCCGGGAGGAGGCCGCGACGGCGGGCGTCTCCCTGATCCGCGCCGAGTGCCGCGAGCGCGAGGACATCGCCGAGGCGATCCGCGCCCATGCCGCCTCCGTGGACATGGTCATCATCGGCGGCGGCGACGGCACGCTGAACGCCGCCGCTCCGGCTCTGGCCGACACCGGCCTGCCGCTCGCCATCCTGCCGATGGGCACGGCCAACGATCTGGCGCGCACGCTGGGCATTCCCCTGGACCTGCGGGGGGCGGCGAAGCTGGCGGTCAGCGGTCCGATCCGCCGGATCGACCTGGGCGAGGTCAACGGCGTGGCCTTCTTCAACGTCGCCAGCATCGGCCTCAGCGTCGAGCTGGCCCGTGAGCTGACGCGCGAGATGAAGCGGCGCTGGGGCGTGTTCGGCTACGCCGTGGCGGCCTTCCGCGTGGCGCGGCGCATGGCGCCCTTCCGCGCCGAGATCCGCATCAACGGGACGCGGCACCGCGTCAAGTCGGTGCAGATCGGCGTCGGCAACGGGCGCCATTACGGCGGCGGCATGACCGTGCAGGAGAACGCCGCCCCCGACGACGGGCAACTGGACGTCTACAGCATCGACCTGCGCGGCTGGTGGGAGTGGCCCCTGCTGTACCCGGACTTCCGCCGCGGGCGGCATGGCCATTGGAAGAACGTCCACGCCTGGTACGGGCAGGAGGTGGAGATCACCACCCGCCACCGCCGCCCGGTGAACACGGACGGCGACATCACCACCCACACCCCGGCGCGCTTCCGCGTGCGGCCGGGAGCCGTCGCGGTGATCGCGCCGCCGCGGTGAGGCAAGGGAGGCTCCTCCCGGATGGCCGCAAAAAAAGCCGGGCGCCCCTGCGGACGCCCGGCCATCGTCACCGAACCGGCAACCCCCGCCTCAGCGGGCGAGCCAGCCGCCGTCCACCGGCAGGATCGTGCCGTGGACATAGTCCGACGCGTCGGAGGCCAGGAACACCGCCGGGCCGCCCATGTCGGCGGGAACGCTCCAGCGGCCCGCCGGGATGCGGCCCAGGATCTCCGCGCTGCGCTGCTCGTCGGCGCGGATCGCCGCCGTGTTGTTGGTGGCGACGTAGCCCGGCGCGATGGCGTTCACGTTGATGCCCTTGCCCGCCCATTCGTTGGCGAGCAGGCGGGTGATGCCGGCCACGCCGCTCTTGGAGGCGGTGTAGGAGGGCACGCGGATGCCGCCCTGGAAGGACAGCATGGAGGCGATGTTGATGATCTTGCCCTTGCGGCCCTGGCCGATGGCGTAGCGCCCGAAGGCCTGGCAGAGGAAGAAGACCGTCTTGATGTTGATGTTCATCACGAGGTCCCAGTCGGCCTCGGTGAAGTCCACGGCGTCGGCGCGGCGGATCATGCCGGCGTTGTTGACCAGGATGTCCAGCCCGCCGAGCGTGCCCACCGCCTCCTCCACCAGACCCTGCACCGGGGCGATGCTGGTCAGGTCGGCGGTCATGGCGTGGAAGCGGCGGCCCGCGGCCTCGACGAGAGCCTTGGTCTCGTCCAGGGGAATGACGTCCACCGCGGCGATGTCGGCGCCGGCCTGGGCCAGCGCCAGGGCGATGCCCTGGCCGATGCCGGTGTGGGCGCCGGTCACCAGGGCGACCTTGCCGGTGAGATCGAAGGGATGTGCCTGAGCCATTGTCCTGCTCCTTATTCTTGGGCTCTTATTCTTGGCGCGCGGGGATCAGCGCAGGTCTTCCATGGGGATGAAGTCCATGTCGGTGAAGTCCTGGTTGTCGCCGGCCATGGCCCAGATGAAGGTGTAGTTGCGGGTGCCGACGCCGGAGTGGATCGACCAGCTCGGCGAGATCACCGCCTGCTCGTTGGCGACGACGATGTGGCGCGTCTCGGTGGGCTCGCCCATGAAGTGGAAGACGCGGGCCGGCTCCGGCAGGTCGAAGTAGAAATAGACCTCGCAGCGCCGGTCGTGCGTGTGGCACGGCATGGTGTTCCACATGTTGTTCGGCTTCAGCACGGTCATGCCGAGCACGAGCTGCGCGGTGCGGCAGACGTCCGGGTGGATCATCTGGTAGATGGTGCGCTCGTTCGACTGGGCCGGATCGCCCATGTGCACGGCCTTGGCCTGCGCGATGGAGATCTTCATCGTCTCGAAGCGGGCGTGGGCCGGGGCGCTGTTCAGGTAGAACTTCGCCGGGTTGGCCGGGTCCAGGCTCTCGAAACGGACGTCCAGGCTGCCCATGGTGATGTAGAGGCAGTCGCGCGGGGCCAGCTCGAACACCGCGCCGTCCACCGTGATGCGGCCCGGGCCGCCGACGTTGACGGCGCCCAGCTCGCGCCGGTCGAGGAAGTTGGCCGAGCCGATGGCCTTGGCCGACTCCAGCTTCAGCGGGCCGGACACCGGCATGGCGCCGCCGACCACGAAGCGGTCGATGTGGCTGTAGGTCAGGACGATGTCGTCCGCCTCGAAGATGGACGGGACGAGGAAATGGTCGCGCAGCTTGGTGGTGTCGTAGTTGCGGACGTCATCCTGGTGTGACGCGTGGCGGACGGTGATCTTCATGGCGGTATCCTCGTTTGCGTTTTTCGGGGCCGGTCGGCGGCCAATTCAGGGTCCAGTGAAGAAGAACGGGTTCGCCCCCTGGGCCTGGGGGATCGAGGTCAGCAGGCCGTCGAGGTGGACGGCCATGCGGTCGGCGGCCAGCGCCGGGTCGGCGTCGGCGATGGCGTCCACGATCGCCGCATGCTCGGCCAGCACATGGGTGAGGCGCCCCGGCTCCGGCAGGGTCAGGCGGCGGTAGCGGTCGACCTGCACCTTCACCTGCTGCGCCATGCTCCACAGGCCGGGATAGCCGGCGATCTCGGCGATCAGGGCGTGGAAGCGCTCGTCGGCCTCGTGGAAGGCGTTGAGGTCGCCGTCCTCCACCGTCTCCTGCTGGAGCAGCAGGTTGGCGCGCAGGCCGGCGATCTGGCTGCCGGTGGCGCGCTGCGCCGCGTAGCGGACGGCGGTGCCCTCCAGCGAGGTGCGGATGACGATGGCCTCGGGCAGGGCGTTCACCGGGATGCGGGCGACGAAGGTGCCGACCTGCGGGAAGATCTCGATCAGCCCCTCGTCGGCCAGCCGCTGCAGCGCCTCGCGCACCGGGGTGCGGCTGACGCCGAAGGCTTCGGCGATGTGCTTCTCGATGATGGGCTCGCCCGGATTGCGGCGCATCTCCACGATCTCGGCGCGCAGCGACCGGTGGATCGCCGCCATGGTTGAGGCGCCCCGCGCCGGCCCGCGGGCCGGCTTCACCGCGCTCCGCTGGGGGGCGGGACGATCGCTGCTGGCGTCGGGCGTCGGGGTGGTCGGCATGTCCATGGCTGCACCTGTTGCGCCGGCTCGGCCGGTCCTGGGAGCATATTAGTATATCAGTGCCGGGGTGCAAGCCGGAAATCGCGGGGTCCGCAATCTCCGGCTTTTGCCTTGGGATGGGGCGGCGCCCAGCCGGGCGCCGTCACTCGGCGGGGGCGGGCTGGACCGGCAGGGGCTGGGCTTCGGCGTTTTTCTGGGCTTCCAGATAGCGCGGGGAGAGGACGCCGAACCGGCGGGCCCACCAGGCGGTCAGGATCGGCGTGAGCAGCGAGGTGACGACGACGCTGGTGGCGACCAGGGCGGTGGCGGCCGGGGCGCTCGGCGCGAAGCTCGGCTCGATGGAGGCGATGATCGGCGGGACCGTCACGGCCGCACCGGCGGTGGAAGCGGCGCCGATTCCGGCGGTGCCGTTGCCCTTGGCGAGCAGGACGTCGGCGACGACCAGCGTGAAGCCGGTGATGGCGATGACCGAGAGGCCAAGGACGATGCCGAGCAGGCCGGTGTTCAGGATGACCGCGAAGTTCAGGTTGTTGCCGAGCGCGAAGGCGAAGAAGGGCACCATCACCGGCACGGCCTGGCCGAAGAACTTGCGGAACTCCTGGTCCAGGTTGCCGAGGGCGAAGCCGATCAGGAAGGGCAGCAGGGCGCCGACCATGGTTTGCCAGGGGAAGGCGGCCAGACCGGCCAGACCCAGCGTCGCCATCGTCATGAAGGGGCCGGATTCCAGGCACATCAGGCAGAAGGCGCCGGATTCCTCCTTGGTGCCGTACTGCTGCATCAGCGCCATGTACATGCCGCCGTTGGTGTCGTTCATGGCGGCGATGATCGCCAGCACCGACAGGCCGGTGAAGAAGCCCGAGCTGACGCCCTCGTGCGGGATGAACCAGGAGGCGATGATGCCCATGGTGGCGGCGGTGAGGATCTTCACGGAGACGAGCACGCCGCTCTTGCGCAGGACCAGCGGGGTGGCCTTCAGGCTGATGCTGGCGCCGATGCAGAAGAACCAGACGGAGAGGATCGGCAGGGTGCCGGTGATCAGGCCGTTGGTGAAGGACCCGAAGAACTTGCCCGTGTTCGGCGCGAAGGTGTTCAGGCAGGCGCCGAGGAACAGGGGCAGGATCATCATGCCGCCGGGAATGCGGTCGATCCGGGATTTGATGTTCATAGTCGGTACTCCTGGGGCGGTCCGACTGGGCCGTCGATGGAAAGTCCGGGGTGGTGGCTGCCGGTTGCGGCGCATGGAGGGGGAGCGTGCCGCGCATCCCCTGCGGGAGCGGCGCCGGTCCGGTGGCCGTCGGGCCTGTCCAGGGATCGCGCCGTCGATGTCGTGGATACTAGTATATCAGCGCTGCGACGCAAGTCAGGAGAACTGCGTATCCCGCCGGCTGACATTCTGTCGCACGTCCTGGGGTGGTGGCTCGGCGCTGCCGCTCGCGTGCGTCGGGGCGACCCTTCCCGTGTCGGAAAGCGCAAGCGTGGCAACGGCTTGCAGCGCCTCGTGGACGCGGTGATAGGCGGCCTCGATGCGCTGGATGGCCTCCTCGGCGGCGGCCAGCCGGGCGGTTTCCCGGAACAGGGCGAGGGCGGTGCGGCCGAAATCCTCGAAGCGCGCGTGCAAGCCGTGGTCGTCCAGGGCGAAGACCGGCGTGGTCAGGAAGGCCCGCCGCAGGGCGTCGGCGTCGCGCTCCAGGGCGGCGATGCGCGCGGTCGGCAGGTCGGAGGTCCGGGGCATGCCGCGGCTCCTTCAGAGGGTGTTTTCAAAAAACGGGGTTTGAAAACTGGTATTTTAGTTTTTGTGGGGGCCGCGTTGCCCCCACCCTAACCCTCCCCCGCTGTCGCAGGGGAGGGGACTGCCGCCGCTTCGCGGAAGGCACCCTCTCCCGCGTCAGCGGGGGAGGGCCGGGGTGGGGGCAAAACCGGAACCGTCACGTTACTTCGCGTTGGCCATGGCGACGGCGGTGTCGCTCATGCGGTTGGAGAAGCCCCACTCGTTGTCGTACCAGGTCATGATGCGGACGAAGTTGCCGTCGATGACCTTGGTCTCGTTCAGCGCGAAGATCGAGCTGTGCGGGTCGTGGTTGAAGTCGGTGGAGACCAGATCCTCGGTGTAGGCGCCCAGGATGCCCTTGAGCGGGCCGTTGGCGGCCTCGCTGATCGCCTTGGTGATCTCCTCCACCGAGGTGGCGCGCTTGGCGGTGAACTTGAAGTCGACGACCGAGACGTTCGGCGTCGGCACGCGCATGGCGGTGCCGTCCAGCTTGCCCTTCAGCTCGGGCAGCACCTTGCCCACCGCCTTGGCGGCGCCGGTCGAGGTCGGGATCATGTTCAGCGCCGCGGCGCGGGCGCGGTGCAGGTCCTTGTGGTTGGTGTCGACGATGCGCTGATCCCCCGTGTAGGAGTGGATCGTCGTCATGAAGCCCTTCTCGATGCCGATCAGCTTGTTCAGCACGAAGGCCACCGGGGCCAGGCAGTTCGTCGTGCACGACGCGTTGGAGACGATGCGGTGCTCGGCCTTGAGCTGGTCGTGGTTGACGCCGTAGACCACCGTGATGTCCTCGTCGGTGGCCGGAGCGGAGATCAGCACCTTCTCGGCACCCGCCTCCAGATGCTTGGCGGCGTCGGCGCGCTTGGTGAAGATGCCCGAGCATTCCATGGCGATCTGGATGCCCAGATCCTTCCACGGCAGCTTGGCCGGGTCACGCTCCTGCACGACCTTGATCGAGTGGCCGTTGACGATCAGCTCGCCGTCGCGGGTCTCGATGGTGCCGGGGAAACGGCCGTGGACGCTGTCGTACTTCAGCAGGTGGGTGTTGGCCTTGAGGTCGGCCAGGTCGTTGATCGCCACGACCTCCACGTCATTGCGGCCGCTCTCGTAGATGGCCCGCAGAACCAGACGGCCGATGCGGCCAAAACCGTTGATCGCTACCTTCACGGACATGCTGTTCTCCGCTGGTGTTCGCGGCCCCGGACGGGATCTGGGGCGGCGCCGGCCAGGGCCGGTGGGAAAGGGGCGCCGGATCGGGCCGCCCGCCGCGGCAGGACGCGGGCGCTTCCGGTGTTCGGTAAGATATATACTAGTATATTAGATGAGGACGCAAGGGCGGCCGGCCAACTGGGCGGCCGTCCGGACAAAATGTCGCGGTTGCTGCGTTGCAAGACAAACCGCGTCCGGCGCTGTTGGCCTGGGTTGGACCCGTGAACCGGACCGCTCCAAAGGTCTTTCCCGAAAACCGGAACCGCCAGAGGACGATGACTTCCGACGACCGTGCCCCACGGCTTTCCGCCGCCCGCCTCCGCGCCCTGCGCGGCCTTCTCGCCCTTCTTCTCCTGATGACCGCCGCGCTTGGGGGCATTGCGACCCCGGCGTCGGCGCAGATCACGACTCCCGCTCCGCCGGCCCAGGCCGAAACGGCCCCCAATCCGGAGGAGATCGCCCGCCTGCGGCAGACGCTGGAGGATCCGGACCGCCGCGCCGCCCTGCTCGGCCAGCTCCGCGCCCTGGAGCAGGCGGAGGCCGCCGCCGCGCCGGCGGAGCCGGAGGGGATCGGCACCCGCCTGCTCACCCTGCTGTCGAACCGGCTCGACGGGCTGGGGCAGGAGGCCGCGCTGGCCGGCGACGCCCTGCTGAACGCGCCGCAGGGGCTGCATTGGCTGGATCGGCAGGTGTCCGACCCGGCGCAGCGCGCCGCCTGGGGCTGGCTGCTCGCCGAGCTGGTCCTGGTGGTGATGGTCGGGCAGGGCGCCCGGCTGATCGCCATCCGCACGCTGCGGCGCCCGCGCGCCATGCTGGCGGCCCGGCCCATCCATTCGACGCTCGCCAAGGTGCCGCTGCTGCTGGTGCGGTCGCTGTTCGATCTGGCGCCCATCGTCGCCTTCGCCGCCGCCGGCTTCGGTGTGCTGGCGCTGTTCGACACGCCGCCGGTGGTGCGGGTTCTGGGCGTCACCTTCCTCAACGCCAGCATCTTCGTGCAAATCGTGCTTCTGGTCGTCCGGGCGCTGCTCGCCCCGGCCTCGCCCAACCTGCGGCTGATCCCGATGAGCGACGGATCGGCCCTGCGGCTGCTGCGCTGGTGCCGGACCATCGCCATCACCACGCTTTACGGCCTGTTCCTGGCCGAGGCGGCTCGGCGGCTCGGCCTGCCGGCGCAGAGCTACAGCGCGCTGGTCACGCTGGTCGGTCTGGTCGTTGCCGTCATGCTGGCGGTGCTTGTGCTGCAGAGCCGGGAGGCGGTGGCGGCGCGCCTGCGCGGCGGGATCGCCGCGGCGCAGCCGCTGTCCGACGTGGTGTCGCCGGTTCCGCCCGGACGGCGGGCCGCCGGGGCGGGGCGGATGCTGCGCGCCGCCGGCCGCCGTGTGGCCGACGTCTGGCACGCCATCGCCATCCTCTACATCATTGTTCTGTTCGGCATCTGGGCGCTGGAGATCAGCGGCGGGCTGCTGTTCGTGGTCCAGGCGACGGCGGTGACCTTGGTCGTCGCCGGCATCGCGCGGCTGATCGGGCGGGGGATCACCCGCGCCGCCGCGGCGATCCTGGAGCGCATGGACCGCCGTCGGGGACAGTCGGCCTGGGCGGCGGGGCGGCTGCGCCGCTACGTCGCCCCCACGGCGCGGCTGCTGCACGCGGCGGTGGCCGTGCTGGGCGGGCTGGTGGTTCTGAACGCCTGGGGGCTGGACGTCTGGGGCTGGCTGCAGACCGCCATCGGCCTGCGCATCGTGGCGTCGGGCCTGTCGCTCCTGCTGGTCGGCGCCATCGCGCTCGCCGTGTGGGAGGTGACCAACGGGCTGATCGAACGCCATCTGGCGACGACGGACCGCAACGGCCGGGCCGTCCAGCGCAGCGCGCGGGTGCGCACCCTGCTGCCGCTGCTGCGCAGCGCCCTGCTGGTGGTTCTGCTGACCCTGGTCACGCTGATCACCCTGTCGGAGCTGGGGCTGAACATCGGGCCGCTGCTGGCCGGTGCCGGCGTGGTCGGCCTGGCCGTCGGCTTCGGCGCGCAAACCCTGGTCAAGGACGTCATCACCGGCCTGTTCATCCTGTTCGAGGACACCATCTCGGTCGGCGACGTCGTCAATGTCGGCGGCAAGGGCGGTCTGGTGGAGGGGATGAACATCCGCACCATCCGCCTGCGCGACTTCGACGGGACGGTGCACACCATCCCCTTCAGCGCGGTCACCAGCGTGTCGAACATGACGAAGGACTTCAGCTACTACGTGTTCGACGTGGCGATTCCGTATCATGAGAACGCCGACCGCGTGGTTTCCGTGCTGCACGGCATCGGCGACGAACTGCGCAAGGACCCGCGCTTCGCGCCGCTGATCCTGGAGCCACTGGAGGTGCTGGGGGTCGATTCCTTCCAGGAATCCGCGGCGGTCATCAAGGCGCGGATCAAGACGCTGCCCATCCAGCAGTGGAACGTCGGGCGGGAGTTCAATGGCCGCATGAAGGCGCGCTTCATCGAACTGGGGATCGACTTCCCGCTGCCGCAGCGCACGCTGCACATCGCCCGCGGCGCCGCGGAGATGCTGGCCGGGATGGGCGGCGAGGCGGGTGCCGCCAACGCCGACCGGATGCGCCACGCCGGGGCGGCGGAATAGGGGCTCGGCGCTCCCTCTCGCGGTCTTGCAAAAAAGTGACCGGGCCATGTCGATTTCGCTTGAGCCCCGCCGGCGGCACGGCTATATCAGCGCTCCCGCGTCACCCCAAGAGACGCGGGATGCAAGAGTAGACGACGCGCTTGTGGCGGAATTGGTAGACGCGCTAGGTTCAGGTCCTAGTGGCTGAAAGGCCGTGGGGGTTCGAGTCCCTCCAAGCGCACCAACACCTCTTGTGTTGGTCTGAGAGTATAGTGGGGCCATAGCTCAGCTGGGAGAGCGCTACAATGGCATTGTAGAGGTCAGGAGTTCGATCCTCCTTGGCTCCACCAACTCTCCCCTTACCGGCAGGCTGCCGGTTCTTCCCGGATTATAGAATTTCCGACCCAGCCTCGGGTTGCTCCGAATGGAGACGGCGGGGCTAATCCATAGGGGTCTTTGCTGCCGCGGTGTTATCGGTTGGATGATGGCTCACCCGATCGAACGAATCCCCGGAGCCCCTCCGCCATGCCGACACCGCCGCACGGAACGCCCGACCGCGGGCTGAAGCCGTTCATCCTCGCCATTCATCGCGAAGCGCTGGACACCGCCGCGGCCAAGGGGCTGACCGGCACGCTGGCGCAGGTCGCCGCCCTTCAGGACACGGCCAGCCTCGCCTCAGCCAAGGCCGGACGTCCCGTCACGGAGGAGGAGGTGATGCGCCTGCTGCTGCGGGAGCGCCGCGCCCGCGGGCTCCGTGAGGCGGCGGGAACGGTTCCGGTCGCGCCGGTGAGGAAACCGGCGGCCGCCCCCTCCCGATTCCGGCTGGGACGCTGGCGGAGCGTGGCGATGGGCTTGGCCCGCTCGGCGTCCGCCGGTTCGGCGGGAAAGGCCCGCTTGTAGGAAACGGGCGGCGCTCCCCACGCCGGTAACCGAGTGAGTACGCCCATTGCCCTGTTGAGTGAGTTGGGAGGCGCACAGAGGCTGTCGCTGCCCCGCTGTTCGGCACGAAACACAACATTGGGAGGTCTCATGTCCGTTCGCCTGGATCGCCGCCAACTGCTGTCCGCCGGAGCCGCCGCGCTGGTGCTGGCCGTGGCGCCGCGTTTCGTTCTGGCCCAAACACCGGGTGGCAAGGGCTTCACTCTGCCGCCGCTGCCCTACGCGCCCGCCGCGCTGGAACCGCACATCGACGCGACGACCATGAGCGTGCACCACGGCAAGCACCATCAGGCCTACGTCGACAACCTCAACAAGGCGCTCGCCAACCATGGCGACCTGCAGGCGATGCCGCTGGCCGACCTGCTGAAGCGGGTTCCGGAGCTGCCGGAAAGCATCCGCACCGCGGTGCGCAACAACGGCGGCGGTCACGCGAATCACAGCATGTTCTGGAGCATCATGGGGCCGAACGCCGGCGGCGCCCCGGACGGCGAGGTGGGGACGGCCATCACGCGCGACTTCGGCGGCTTCGACGAGTTCAAGACGCGCTTCAACACGGCGGGCGCCGGGCAGTTCGGCAGCGGCTGGGTCTTCGTCACCGCCGATCCCTCGTCGGGCAAGCTCGCCATCGCCGCCCGCCCGAACCAGGATTCGCCGGCCATGGAGGGCGTGCCCGTGCTGATGGGCAACGACGTGTGGGAGCACGCCTATTACCTGAAGTATCAGAACCGGCGCGCCGACTATCTGGCGGCCTGGTGGAACGTGGTCGACTGGGGGGCGGTGAACCGCCGCTACGCGGCGATCCGCAAGGGCGAACTGGTGATCTGAACGGAAAAGGGCGGCGGGGATGTCCCCGCCGCCCTTCCTGCGAACCGTCCGGTCCAGGGGGCCGGTCAGGCGCCCTGATGCAGGCGGATGTTGAACAGCGGGCCCTGGCTCTGGCGGCGCAGCGCCTTGGCGATGGCCAGCACGGCGAGGTCGGCCAGCGGCTCGACGATGATGACGGTCATGTAGGCGGCGCCGAAGGAGGCGACCTCCGTCATGGTCTCGGCGGTGAAGCCGTGGCCGTAGAAGGCCCAGAAGGCCACCCAGGCGACGATGCCGCCCTGGTAGGCGGTGGAAAGGGCCAGCGCCTGCGAATACTTCAGGTCGACATAGGGCGTGGCGTCGGGAACGATCCGCTTCGCCAGCAGGCTGATGCCCCACAGCGGGACCAGCAGCGTGGTGACGTTCATGCCGTACTGCGGCAGGTCGAAGGGCGCGAAGAACAGGCCCTGGATCAGCAGGCCGGCGGCGAGGCCGATGGAGGCCGCACCGGCGCCGAACAGCAGGAGCAGCGTCGAACCGAGGATCAGGTGAACCTCCGACACGCCCACGGGGTGGTGCGGGAACACCTCGAAGAAGCTGAAGACCAGCGCGGTGGCGATCAGGCTGCGCAGCACCAGCGGTGCGATCCCGCCGTTGTTGCGGACGTCGTCGCGCGCCAGCTTGCCGGCCATCGCGAAGCCGCCGGCGGCCGTCGCGTAGCTGAGAGCGATCTTGGCGCCGTCCACGACGCCGGGTTCGATGTGCATGCTCTATGCCCTTTCCGAGTCTGCCATGCGTTGGGAGGGGCGTCGTTGCTGGCAGGCACCGGCATCGCAACCCCCTTGGTCCCCTTGGCTGGGCGCACCGGGGGGACGGCTTGCGGAGGACGGGCGGCCGTCGGGCCGGACATCGGCAAGCGACCACCGGGGCACCCCGCCCGAGGACGTACGTTCGGTCACGGCAGGTCTCCTGGCTTGCGGGTCAAGGCGGCATCGTCCGGCCTTCCCGGCGCCCGTTCCCGCAGGCGGCGCCAGTGACACGGAAAGGACGAGGCCGCTCACCGCTCACAGTTGCGGGGGCAGCGCCGGATTTGCCGTGTCTCCCCCTTCGGGGCGGCTCACCGGCTTCCCTCTTAGCCCCGCGACCGGAGGGCGCGGGGAACCATAACCGGCGCCAGGGTAGGGGCGGGGTCCCCCGCCGTCAAGAGGGGGATGGCGACCCGAGGGGGGAGCCGCACGGCTTCCTTGACACCGCTCCCGTGGAACCGACAAGGTCCGGCGGACTGCGCGAGGCCGGATCAACGGGCGAAGGACGGGGTTGCGGGCATGCTACCGGTTCACTTCCTGACCATCGTGCTGAACGGCGATCCCTTCATCCGCTATCACCTGGAGGTGTTCCGCCAACTGCCCTTCCCCTGGCACTGGCACGTCGTGGAGGGGGTGGCGGAGCAGGTCCGCGACTCCTCCTGGTGCGCGCAGCGGGGCGGGCGCGTCCCGCAGGACCGTCACCGCGACGGGCGCAGCAGCGACGGCACCTCGGAATATCTCGACCGCATCGCCGCGGAGGAGCCCGGGCGGGTGTCGGTCTACCGCAAGCCGCCCGGCATGTTCTGGCAGGGCAAGGTGGAGATGGTCACCGCGCCGCTGGCCGCCATGACCGAGGACTGCCTGCTCTGGCAGGTCGATGCCGACGAGCTGTGGACAGCGGAGCAGATCATCCGGGCGCGCCGGATGTTCCTCGACTCGCCGTCGCGCACGGCGGCGCTGTACCTTTGTCATTTCTTCGTCGGCCCGTCCCTGGTCCTCGACCGGCTGGACCAGTACGGCAATTACCGCGCCTACGAATGGCTGCGCACCTGGCGCTATCGGCCGGGCGATTATTGGCAGTCGCACGTCCCGCCCCGGCTGATGCGCCCGCAACCCGATGGGTCCGAGGTCGAGCTTGGCGCGGCCAACCCCTTCCTGCATGAGGAAACGGCGGTGGGCGGGCTGGTCTTCCAGCATTTCGCCTACGCGACACGGGAGCAGGTCGCGTTCAAGGAAATCTATTACGGCTACGACGGCGCGGTCGAGCGGTGGGACGCCCTGCAGACGGCGGGTCGAGCGATCGGCCGCGGCACCCTTCCGCTGCGCGATTTCTTCCCCTGGGTGACCGACGCGGCGACCGTCGCCCGCGCCGAGCATGCCCTGGTGGAGCCGCTGGCGCGCCCGGACGCCGACGGAGCCTGGGGCTTCGTCCCGCCGGCGCGGGGCGCCTCCACCGCCCCGGCGGTGGCGCTGCTGCGGGACTCCGGTCCCGCCGCCCGCCGCCGCCCGCTCGTGCCCGGCGAGCCGCCGCCTTTCCCGGTCGATCTGATCCGCAGCGTCGGCGTGTTCCTTCTGGATGGCGCCGGCGCCGTGCTGCGGGCGTCGGGTGTCCTGCGGGAGCTGCGGCGGGCCTTGCCGCTGGCCCGCATCACCGTCTTCGCGACGCCGGACGCGGAGGCGGCGCTCGCCCTCTGCCCCTACGTCAACCAGCGGGTCACCCTGCCGCCGCTGACGGGGCGGGCGCCCGATGACGCGCTGGTGAGCGCCGTGCGCCAGGAGATCGGCGAGCAGTTCGGCGGCGCCTTCGACCTGACGATCAACCCGGTCCAGGGGGAGGATGCCGGTTTCGCCAACCGCCTGATGCAGGATACGGGGGCGCCGCTCCGCCTTGGTTGCCGGGTCGGCCGGCCGGTGCGCGGCTATTACGCCGACGCCTTCCTGACCCACGTCGCGCCGGCTCCCGCCGGTCTGCTGGGGGCGCTGACCGCCGGGGAGCCGGACCCCGCCACGGAAGTCTGGACCTCTCCCGCCGGGGAGCGGGCCGCCGCCGCGCTTCTGGCCGAGGGCGTTCCGGCGCGCTGGCGCTGCGCCGTCGGCCTGTCCGCGTCCGCCGGCGCCGGCAGCCTGTTGGACCTGGGCCGCCGCCTCGCCGGGCGGGGCGACACCGCTCTGATCCTGGTCGGCGGGGAGGCCGCCAAGGGGGCCGCGGCGCGCATCGCCGGGGAAACGGGGGACGCCTGCCTGAACGCCGTCGGACGGCTGGGATTCGACGGGCTGTGCGCCCTGCTGCGGCGCTGCGACCTGTTCGTCGGGACCGGCGCGCCCGCGGAAGAGATCGCCGTGGCGGCCCGGCTTCCCATGGTGGGAACCGGCCCGGCTCACGGCGATCCGACCGCCGAGGCGATGGAGAACGCCATCGCGGCTTGGCTGGCCGACCGCGTCTATTGACGGGCCTCCCCGCCCGGCCTGTGAGATCCGCGAGGGGAAGCGTGGAAAAACGGAGGGGCAGGCGCGCAAGGCGCTTGTGTTGGCGCGTTTGCGCCGCAATGATCCGCCCCCACCGAATCCCGGACGGCCGCAAGCGGCGCGCCGCAGCGGGGCAAAACCATGGATTGAATCCGGCGGCCCGGTAAGCACACGATGCGCAGAGCAGTCATGAAACCCCGTGCGGATTGGCGCCCGGGGCTCCGCAAATACCCCTTCGGCGTCCGCGCCATGAGCGCCGGCGCCTTCTGGCGCGAGGATGTGCGGTACGAGTTCTCCGCCCATCAGATCGACCTCATCGAGAGCGTCGCCGACGAGCTGCACACCATGCTGCGCGAGGCGCTGCGCGCGACGGTGGACGGGCGGGCGCTGGCCCGGCTGGGGGTCCGCGGCGGCGTGGCGCGGCTGCTCGAAGCCTCCTGGAACGATTATTGGGCCGCGGGGCGCCTGAACGAGCGGGCCGGCGCGCTGATGGGGCGGCTGACGCTGGCCTATGACGGGCGCGATTCGGTCAAGCTGCTGGCCTGCAACTACGACACGCCGGAGGGGCTGTTCGCCGCCTCGATCATCCAGCGCAACTGGCGCGAGGCCCTGATGGGCGACGCCAACCAGTTCAACGGGCTGCACGAGGGGCTGGTGGAACGCTGGGAGGAACTGGCGGCGGGGATGCCGGGCCGCGGACTCGTCCATCTCGCCTGCGCCACCCCCGACCCGATGCGCGAGAGCGAGCTGGTCTATCTGGCCGCCACCGCGGCCGAGGCCGGGATCGCCACGCATCTGCTGCCGCTGCAAAGCCTGGGCTGGGACGGCCAGCGCTTCATCGACGACGAGGGGCGGGCGGCCTCCTGGCTGGCGAAGATCTACCCCTGGCAGGGGCTGGCCGACGACGCCTTCCTGCAGAAGCTGCGGATGGGCGGCATGAGCATGCTGTCGCCGCTGTGGTGCTGGCCGATGTCGAACCACGGGCTGCTGGCGACGCTGTGGTCGCTCTACCCGCGCCACCCGAACCTGTGCCGCGCCGCGCTCGACCCCGAGGAGCTGGCCGGCTGCGACGCGGTGACCGAGCGCAGCCTGTTCGGGCTGGACGACGCGGCCCAGCGCATGACGGCGCACGGCCGCACCATCTCGGACACCGGCAGCGCCGAGCATCCGGGAGGGCGGGTCTGGTTGGAAACCCCGCCGATCTTCGAGGAGGAGGGCGTCCACGCGCTCCTGCACTGCTGGATCATCGGGGACAAGTGTCTGGGCATGTCGGTCCGCGAGTCGGCGGACCCGCGGGTCGGCTCCGACGCCGCGATGGTGCCGCACATCTTCCGCGGCTGACACGCTTTCACGGCGTGGAAGGAACCCGCCCTGTCCCAATGGAGCGCAGGGCGGGCGCTTCGGCGGCGATCAACCGGCAGGCCTCAGCGGCCGCGGCCCGGCGCGAAGGGGTTGGGCAACGGCGAGCCGAACGCCGCCCGGCGGGCGTCCCGCCACGCGACGTCGTTGCCGACGCCGCTGTGGGTGGCCGATACCGACACCACCTGACTCTGGTGGCGCAGCCAGCCGCGCAGCTTTTCTTCGAACCGGTGCGCGTCCTGGGCGTCCGCGACCTCCAGTTCCATCGTCATCTGCAGCTCGGTCTTCATGGCGTTCCTCCTCTGGACCGTTCCGTTGGACAAACAGCCGGGCGTGCCACTGGTGCCGAAAAAAACAGAAAAGGGCGGGGAACTTTCCCCGCCCTGTGCTGCAACGCCGTGAATGCGATGGCCGTCGATGCGGTTGCCGCCGCCGCGGTTGCCGCCGCCGCTCACTTCCCTTCGGGCTTCGCCGGACGGGCCGGCTTGGCGATGCTGGCGATCTGCTTCTGCAGGTCGTCGATCTGCTTCTGAAGCTCCTCGTAGGTGTGGGCGGCCGAGGCCGGGCCGTTGGCCGGAGCGGCGGCCGGGCCGGGGGCCTGGGGACGGGGCGGGACGGCCGGGTGTTCGCCGGGCTGCCCGTCCTCGGCACCGCCGAAGGGCGAGAACATGCGCATCGCGCGTTCGAACATCGCCATGTTCTGCTTGCCGACCTCCTCCAGCCGGCCGAAGGGGAACATGCCGCCCAGCGTGTTCTGGAAATAGTCGCGCATCTGCTCCTGGTTGCGCGAGAAGGACTGCATCGAATATTCGAGGTAGCGCGGCACCATCCACTGCATGTTGTCGCCGTAGAAGCCGATGAGCTGGCGCAGGAAGCTGATCGGCAGCAGGTTCTGGCCCTTGCTCTCCTCCTCCACGATGATCTGCGTCAGCACCGAGCGGGTAATGTCCTCTCCGGTCTTCGCGTCATAGACCACAAAGTCGAGGCCGTCCTTGACCATCTGACAGAGATGGTCGAGCGTCACGTAGCTGCTGGTCGCCGTGTTGTAGAGCCGCCGGTTGGCGTACTTCTTGATCGTGATCGTCGCGGACTTCTGGTCTTCCTTGTCGGCCATCGCTGTTTCTTTCAAGAAGGGTCGTGCGGCGGGAATGTTCCAGATATAAGGACTACTCGAAGGAATGCACCCTGTCCAGTGCTGTGCCGCAGCGCTGCGACCGCAGGTGGACATCGCCCCGATAATTCAGGATTTGCGACATTTTCGATCGGTCCTTCGCGGCTCTGGTCAAGGGCACCGCCTCCCCCATATACTCCCGGCCATGGCCGAATCGTCCGAATCCGACAGCCCGTCCCTGGAAACGCTCGCGCAACGGTACCTCGACCTGTGGCAGGAACAATGGGCGGCCTGCGCCGCCGATCCCGAGATGGCCGATGCCGCCGCCCGCCTGTTCCAGATGATGGCGCAGGGCGCCGCGGCGATGGCGCCCTTCGTGCTGGGGCCGGGCGGTTTCGCCTACACCAGCCCGCCGGGCACCGGCTGGAACCCGACCCCAGCTCCATTCCAGGCGGCTCCATTCCAGGCGCCTCCATTCCAGGCAGCCCCATCCCAGCCATCCTCCCGAGGAGAGCCGCGTGACCGGGGACAACGCCACGATCCCCCCGCACCCCACCCCACGGCTGGGGCCGCGGCCCCTGGCGCTGCATCTGGCGACGGTGTCGGCGACACTGCTCAGCTCCTCCGCCGCATTGCCGCACTTGAGGAACGGCTCGCTGCCATGGAAGCCGCATCTGCGGGAGCGGGCGGAGGACCTGCGCCGGCGGATCGTCGCCGCCGACGCGGACGCGCTCGCCCGGGCGGTTGACCGGGAGGTCCGCCGCCAGCTCGACCTCGCCTTGACGGGGATCGAGCGCTACCGCCACCACCCCTACCGCCGCGACCTTCCCGACCCGCCCGTGCTGTGGACGGAAGGGGCGTCCCGCCTGCTCGACTACGGCGCCCTCGGGTCGGCGACCGGCACGCCGGTGCTGTTCGTGCCGTCGCTGGTCAACCGCCATTACATCCTCGACCTGTCGGCGCGCAAAAGCCTGATGCGCTGGCTGGCCGCGCAGGGGCTGCGCCCCTTCCTGATCGACTGGGGCACGCCCGGCCCGCTGGAGCGGCGCTACAGCCTGACCGACTACATCGCCGGGCGGCTGGAGCGCGCGCTGGCCGCGGTGGTGGAGGCGGTGGGCCGCCCGGTTCCGGTGGTCGGCTACTGCATGGGCGGGCTGCTCGCCACCGCGCTGGCGCAGCGCCGCCCCAAGGAGGTCGCGGCGCTCGGCCTGCTCGCTACCCCCTGGGACTTCCACGCGGAGGACGCGGGCATGGCCCGCCGCGCCGCCGCCGTCTTCCAGCCCTTCGGCCCGCTGCTGGACGCCTGGGGGGAATTGCCGGTGGACGTGCTGCAGGGGCTGTTCGCCCAGCTCGACCCGCTGCTGGCGCTGAAGAAATTCGCGCAGTTCGCCCGCATGGATCCGGACAGCCGCGCCGCGCTCGCCTTCGTGTCGCTGGAGGACTGGCTGAACGACGGGGTGCCGCTGGTCGCCGGGGTGGCGCGCGACACGCTGGCCGGCTGGTACGGGCGCAACGACACGGCGCGCGGCGAATGGCTGGTCGCCGGCCAGCCGGTGGAGCCGGCTCGGCTGCGGATGCCGGTCCTGGCGCTGATCCCGGAGCGCGACCGCATCGTTCCGCCGTCCTCCGCGGTGGCCTTGGCAAGATCAATCGACCGCGCGCAAATGATCAGGCCGCCGCTCGGCCATATTGGCATGGTGGTCAGCGCCGGAGCCGAAACAGGCGTTTGGCGCCCCTTGGCCGAATGGCTTAGTGCGGCAGGATAACCGCAGCCAGTCAGGTGTCTTGCATTGCGGGAAATCCGCGCATAAGGTTTTTCCCACTCCGTGCGGCCCACTGACACGATAATAAAACTGACAAAATCTGAGGAGCGTCAACATGACCGAGGTTGTGATCGCCAGCGCAGCGCGTACTCCCATCGGAAGCTTCAACGGGGCGCTCAGCAGCGTGCCGGCCCATTACCTGGGTGAGATCGCCATCCGCGAAGCGCTGAGCCGCGCCAAGACCGACGCCGCGGAGGTGACCGAGGTTATCCTGGGCCAGATCCTGACCGCCGGTCAGGGCCAGAACCCGGCCCGCCAGGCCGCCGTCAACGCCGGCATCCCGGCCTCCGCCACCGCTTTCGGCATCAACCAGCTCTGCGGCTCGGGCCTGCGCTCGGTGGCGCTCGGCTATCAGGCGATCCGCAACGGCGACGCCGAGGTCATGGTCGTCGGCGGGCAGGAGAGCATGAGCCAGGCCCCGCACGTCATGCATCTGCGCAACGGCGTGAAGATGGGCGCCGCCGAGATGCTCGACACCATGCTGAAGGACGGCCTGATGGACGCCTTCAAGGGCTATCACATGGGCACGACGGCCGAGAACGTCGCCCAGAAGTGGCAGCTGACCCGCGAGGAGCAGGACGTCTTCGCCGCCGCCTCGCAGCAGAAGGCCGAGGCCGCCCAGAAGTCCGGCCGCTTCAAGGACGAGATCATTCCGGTCACCATCAAGGGCCGCAAGGGCGACATCATTGTCGCCGACGACGAATATCCGAAGCACGGCACCACCGCGGAATCGCTGGCCAAGCTGCGCCCGGCCTTCTCCAAGGAAGGCACGGTGACCGCGGGCAACGCGTCGGGCATCAACGACGGCGCCGCCGCGCTGGTCCTGATGACCGCCGAGAACGCCGCCCGCCGCGGCCTGACCCCGCTGGCCCGCATCGTCTCCTGGGCGACCGCCGGCGTCGATCCGGCGATCATGGGCACCGGCCCGATCCCGGCCTCCCGCCTCGCGCTGGAGAAGGCCGGCTGGAAGCATGAGGACCTCGACCTGATCGAGGCGAACGAGGCCTTCGCCGCCCAGGCCCTGGCGGTGAACAAGGACCTTGGCTGGGACACCTCCAAGGTCAACGTCAACGGCGGCGCCATCGCGCTCGGCCATCCGGTCGGCGCTTCCGGCGCCCGCGTCCTGACCACCCTGCTCTATGAGATGCAGAAGCGCGACGCCAAGAAGGGCCTCGCCACCTTGTGCATCGGCGGCGGCATGGGCATCGCCCTCACCGTCGAGCGGGGCTGACGAAAAGCGGGCCGTTCCCTCCGGGGTGCGGCCCGTTTCGTATGTGCGCCTACAGAAACCGATAAAGAATCCAACATCAAGCTTTGGGGGAGGAGCCAATGGCTCGAGTTGCAGTCGTCACGGGCGGAACGCGCGGTATCGGCGAAGCCATCTCCGTCGCGTTGAAGAACGCCGGCTATGTCGTCGCCGCCAACTACGCCGGCAACGATGAGAAGGCGAAGGAATTCTCGGCCCGCACGGGCATCGCGGTCTACAAGTTCGACGTGTCGGACTTCGACGCCGTGAAGGATGGCATCGCGAAGATCTCGGCCGAACTCGGGCCGGTGGACGTGGTGGTGAACAACGCGGGCATCACCCGCGACGGCGTGATCCACCGCATGACCCCGCAGCAGTGGAACGACGTCATCGCGACGAACCTCACCTCCTGCTTCAACCTCTGCCGCAACGTCATCGACGGCATGCGCGAGCGCGGCTTCGGCCGCATCGTCAACATCGGCTCGGTGAACGGCCAGGCCGGCCAGTACGGCCAGGTGAACTACGCCGCCGCCAAGTCGGGCATCCACGGCTTCACCAAGGCGCTGGCCCAGGAGGGCGCGGCCAAGGGCGTCACCGTCAACGCCATCGCGCCGGGCTACATCGACACCGACATGGTGCGCGCGGTGCCGCCCAACGTGCTGGAGAAGATCGTCGCCCGCATCCCGGTCGGCCGCCTCGGCAAGGCCGAGGAGATCGCACGCGGCGTGCTGTTCCTGGTCGGCGACGACGCCGGCTTCATCACCGGCTCGACCCTGTCGATCAACGGCGGCCAGCACATGTACTGATTGGCCGGTGCAGTGACTCCCGGGTCCTCGGGCCCGTTTGAAGCGACACGAAGCCTTCGCCCCTCCTCCGCACCCGCGGGGGAGGGGTTTTCTTTTCCCAATACTCAAACGTCTGATTGGTTTGACGCGGGGGGCGGATGATGCGATTCATTTTAAGTTGCGTTGCAAAAATAGGAAACACTCATAAAACAAAAACATACTCCGATATGCATGTTTTGGATGTGGACATAAACGGACAAAAAAATTAAAACTGAATTCGAGAAATCTTCGCGCTTATATAGGCTAAGAAATGAAAAAACAAACTGCGGGAATTGCGTTCCTTCGTGTTGCTTTCTTGACGCTGGCGCTGGCGGGTTGCGCGACGGCGGAGCAGCATAGGGCGGCGGTGGCGAACAATGCGAATGATCGGGTGACGGTTGGTACGGTCCAGCGTGAAATCCGCGTTGGCATGTCTTCCGCCGATGTCGTCCAGGTTCTGGGGTCTCCGAACATGGTGACCACGGACGAACAGCGGCGTGAAAGCTGGGTCTACGACAAGATTTCGACGGAAACGGCCTACTCCACGTCACAGGGCGGCGTTTCCGCTCTGGTCCTCGGGGGCGTGTTGGGGCCGGCCGGTCTCCTGGGGGGAGGCGTTTCACCGGGCTACGGTGAGGCCAGCGGCGCAAAATCCGTAACGCAGCGGACTTTGACGATCATCATAAAGTTCGACAACGCCCAGCGCGTCCGGGACTTTGCCTATCGCACGTCGAGCTTCTGAGCGGGACCACAGCAATGAAGAAGACAATTGCCGCCGCTCTGGCGGCCGCCTTTCTGATGACCGGCTGTCAGCAGACCATTCCCAAGGAAGCTCTTCAGCTATCCCATGAGAGCCTGCAGCAGCGGCAGATGCAAACGCGCCGCTTCGACACCAGTGAAGAAGCCAAACTGCTTCAGGCGAGCGCTGCGGTCATCCAGGACCTTGGCTTCACCATCGACGAGAGCACGGTTCCCGCAGGCCTGATCGTCGGTTCCAAAGACCGCGATGCGACCGAGGCCGGGCAGGTTGCCGGTGCGGTCGTCATGGCCGTCCTGTTCGGTGCAAACGCGATGCAGTTCGACACCAAGCAGAAAATCCGTGTCAGCCTCGTGACCCGGCCGATTGACGACCAGAAAACGGCGGTCCGCGTTACCTTCCAGCGAATTGTCTGGAACAACCACAATGTCGTGTCGAAGATCGAAGGGTTGACGGACCCGACGATGTACCAGCAGTTCTTCGACAAGCTCTCCCAATCCGTGTTCCTGACGGCCAACGAGATTTGATGATCATGAAGAAGTTTCTCACTTTTCCGATGATCGCCCTGGCGATGACCGTCAGCGCTTGCCAGACGGACTCGCGCAGCCAAGTCCTCGAGACGTCCAAATCGCAGGTTCAGGTTCGGTCCTATCAGACGCGGGCCTACGACACCACCGACCAGCAGAAGATGCTGCGCACCATCATCGCGACGCTTCAGGACTTGGGCTTCGTGGTGGACAAGGCGGACGCGACGCTCGGTACGGTCAGCGCCACGAAGCTGGACGGCTATCTCCTGCGGATCACGGTGACCACCCGTGCTCGCGGCAACACGCAGACTTTGGTTCGCGCCAACGCCCAGTACAACATCACTCCCGTCGAAGATCCGGCGCCCTACCAGAGCTTTTTTGACGCTCTGTCCAAGGCGATGTTCCTGGAGGGGCATCAGGTCGACGCCTGAATGCCTTCCTCGGCAGCCTCCATCACGGTGGAGGCTGCCGCTCTAGCAGGGTGCGGAAAAAGGGCTGTGCACGGGCGGTTGGTCGTGATTCTTTTCGGTTGAGAAGAACGCGACCGACGAGGGGACGATGCGGGGTTCGGACGAACGCAGCGAGGGTCTGTTCAGCTACGTGAGCTGCGAGGCGCGGGTTCCAGCCAACCACCCGCTGCGAGCGATCCGGGCCATCGTGGACGAGGCGCTGGAGGTGATGTCGCCGGCGTTCGAGGGGCTGTACTCCAAGATCGGGCGCCCCTCGATCCCGCCGGAGAAGCTGCTGCGGGCGCTGCTGCTCCAGGCCTTCTACTCGGTGCGCTCGGAACGCCAGTTGATGGAGCAGCTCGATTACAACCTGCTGTTCCGCTGGTTCGTCGGCCTGTCCATGGACGCCCCGGTGTGGGACGTCACCGTGTTCACCAAGAACCGCGAGCGTCTTCTGGCCGGCGATGTGGCGGCCAAGTTCCTGGCGACCGTGCTGGGTCAGCCGAAGGTCAAGGCGCTGCTGTCGGACGAGCATTTCTCGGTGGACGGCACGCTGATCGAAGCCTGGGCGTCGGTGAAGAGCTTCCGGCCCAAAGACGGCAGCGGCGAGCCGCCGGGGCCGGGGCGCAACGGCGAGCGCGACTTCCATGGCGAGAAGCGGTCCAACGAGACGCATGCCTCGACCAGCGATCCCGAGGCGCGGCTCTACCGCAAGGGCAACGGCCAGCCGGCGAAGCTGGCCTTCATGGGCCACGCGCTGATGGAGAACCGCCACGCCCTGGTGGTGGACGTGCGGCTCACCGCGGCCAGCGGCCTGGCCGAACGTGCGGCGGCGGTGGCCATGATCGAGGCCATCCCCGGCCGCCACCGCATCACGGTCGGCGCTGACAAGGCCTACGACACCAAGGATTTCGTGGCGGACATGCGCGACTTGGGCGTGGCTCCGCATGTTGCCCGAAATACCAGCAACCGCCGCTCGGCGATCGACGGCCGGACCACCCGCCATCCCGGCTACGCCGTCAGCCTGCGGGTCCGCAAGCGGATCGAAGAGGTCTTTGGCTGGATCAAGGGAGCCGGCTTGCGCAAGACGCGCCATTGCGGAGCAGCCCGTGTCGGTTGGATGTTCACCCTAACCGCCACCGCTTACAACCTGATCCGCCTGCCCAAGCTGCTGGCTGCGGCATAATCACGCCCGCAATCCGCCTGAACGGCGGTTCTGGGAGCCTCGGAGCGAGGAAAAACGCTCCGTCCCGACCAAATCGCCCGCTGAAACCCGCATTCTCAGCCTCAGCGGAGGAAAAAGGCCGGAATATGTTCGTTTTTCCGCACCCTGCTAGAGGACGATTGCCCAAAAGCGAAACCCCCGCGCGGGGGGCGGGGGTTTCAGCGGCTGTGCCAGGACATCCGCAATGGTTGAGCCGTCTCAATGGCAATGTTCAGAAATGTGTGGCCGAACAGGTCGGCTTCCTCAAGTAAGCGCAGGTGGACTCATGATGATCACACCCTCCTGGCTACGGGAACATTTGCTGTGATGAGAAGCTGGCTTTTGGGCCAACTTGATGCGGTGTCCACCGCGTCTTCACCTCAACCAGTGTTGCTCTGAGGAATAGCCTGCTCCTCCTTGCGGGGGTTGTCAATACCCGAACTGCGGTCCCGTTACCGCTTGAAGACGGGTTTGTGACGTCACTTGAACTGGAAGCCGACCGGGCGCTTGTCGTCCAGCGAGACCACCGCGCAGCCGCCCAGCGCCGGGCCGACCGACAGCTCGCCGTAGGCGGTGACCGCACCCTCCTCCTTCAGGCGCCCGACGAAGCCGCTGCCGTCGCTTCGCGCGACCCAGGCGAAGGGGATCCAGGTCTGGCGCACCGGCTGGCCGCCGGCGCGGACCACCGCGGTGAAGGCCTCGGCGGTCGGGGTGCCCGGCGGGAAGACGGCCAGCACCGTGCCGCCGTCCTCCTCGTTGAGCGCCGCCTGATTCAGCGCCACACCCGTCACCACCGCCCAGACGGCCAGCGCCAGCGCGCCGAGCGCCAGCGCGAAGCCGTGGCCGAAGCCGGGGCTGGACGAGGAGGAGGGCGCCGGGTCCGTCATGGCCTCAGGCCTTCGCTTCCGCCGCCAGGGCGGGGGCGGGCTTCTCGGCGATCGGCCAGTTGACGATGGCGGCGGCCAGGGCCAGGGCGACGCTGGCCCACCACACCACGTCGTAGGAGCCGACGCGCTCGTACAGCACGCCGCCCAGCCACACGCCGAGGAAGCCGCCAACCTGATGGCTGAGGAAGGCGAAGCCGTAGAGCATGCCGAGATAGCGCGTGCCGAACATCAGCGCGACGAGGCCGGAGGTCGGCGGCACCGTGGACAGCCAGAGCAGGCCCATCGCCGCCGCGTAAAGGATCACCGAGAGCGGGGTGACCGGCAGCAGGATGAAGATCGCCGTGCACAGGCCGCGCAGCGTGTAGTTGGCGCAGAGCAGCAGGCGCTTGCTCATCTTGCCGCCCAGCACGCCCGACATGTAGGAGCCGGCCACGTTGAACAGCCCGATCAGCGCCATCGCCCAGGAGGCGAGGCCGGGGCTGATCCCGGCGGCGGTCAGGTAGGGCGGCAGGTGCGTGGTGATGAAGGCGAGCTGGAAGCCGCAGACGAAGAAGCCGGTGACCAGCAGGACGTAGCTGCGGTGCTTGAAGGCCTGCCGGATCGTCGCGGCGAAGCCGATGTCGGCCCCGGTGACGGCCTGCGCGCTCTTCGACCCGCCCGCCCCGGCGAAGGAGGAGGCGAGCACCGGGATCATCAGCATCGAGGCGCCGAACAGGATCAGCGCCGTCTGCCAGCCATAGGCGGCGATGAAGGCCTGGCCGGTGGGGGCGAACAGGAACTGGCCCATCGAGCCGGCGGCGGTGGCGACACCCATCGACCAGCTCCGCTTCTCCGGCGGAACGATGCGGCTGAAGCCGGCGATCACGATGCCGAAGGACGCCCCGGCCAGACCCAGCCCGATCAGCAGGCCGGAGCTGAGATGCAGCATCAGCGGCGTGTCGGCGTAGGGCATCAGCACCAGCCCCAGCGCGTAGAGAATCCCGCTGATTCCCAGCACCAGCGCCGGGCCGTAGCGGTCGCACAGCGCGCCGGCGAAGGGGGTGCCGATGCCCCAGACCAGATTCTGGATGGCGATCGACAGGGCGAAGACGTCGCGGCCCCAGCCGTGCGCCTCCGACAGGGGGGCTGTGAACAGGCCCATGCTGGACCGCGGGCCGAACGCCAGCATGGCGATCAGGCAGCCGCAGGCGATGACGAATCCCGGCGTCCGCCAGGAGCGGGGCGAAGGCGCCCCGCCCACCCGGTTGCTGGTCTCCAAGTTATCCTCCCTCAGCGCGGGCTGTGGCCGGTGCGGCAACGCTGGCCCGCGTCTCATCAGGGTCACACGATAAGCGTGCGCCGGGCGTGCAGCAAATTCACAATGGGAAAGAAGGTTATTCGGCCGCGGAATGGCAGGGCAGCGGCAAGGGCGCCTCTTCCGCCGGAGGCAGCAGGTCCAGCAGGCTGTCCTCCAGCACGTCGAAGACAGGGCCGATGCGCCCGGTGAAGCGGCCGCGCAGCAGCCACACCGCGACGGTCAGCGCGAAGTCCGGGCACTCCAGCGGCCGCACCTGGGCGGCGTGCAGGGTCGGGGCGATCAGCCGCAGCGGGGCCAGCCCGAAACCGACGCCGCGGGCGACCAGCGACAGCAGGAGCGACTGGTCGAACCCCTCCACCGTGACGTTCAGCGCCGGCCCGTGCTGCGCCATTGCCCGGCCCATAGCGGTCCGGTACTGGCAACCCTCGGGCTGAAGCACCCAGCCCACGGCGTTCATTGCCGGCAGGGTCCAGTCGCGCTGCCCGGCCAGCTCGGCCGACGCGACGACCCGCACGGGCTCGCGCGAGATGCAGACGGCGTCCAGGTCGTCCGGCGGCGTCTGGGCGTCGTGGGTCAGCACCAGCGCGCCGTCCAGTGTCCCGTTGCGCACCTGCTCGACCAGCGGCGTGCTCCAGTCCGAATGCAGGCGGACGGTCAGGCCGGGAAAGGCGGCGCGCAGCCGGTCCAGCGGATGGTGCGCGGCGATGGCGCTCAGCACATGGGCCACCCCCAGCCGCAGCAGCCCCTGGGGCTGGGCGGCCCCGGCGAAGGCGTCCGACAGCTCGTCCGTCGCCTTCAGAACCCGGTGCGCGTGGGCCAGCGCCGTCTCGCCGTCGCGGGTCAGGGCCAGCGGCTTGGTCTGGCGGTCGAACAGCGGCACGCCAAGCTCCGCCTCCAGCCGCTGGATCAGGCGCGAGACGGCGGACTGGGTCAGCCCCAGCCGGTGCGCGGCCTCCTGCACCGATTGGGCTTCGGCCACGGCGACGAAGGTGCGGATCTCGTTGAGCTTCATGGCGGCGTCCGGGGCTCGCTGTCCAGGGTGGCGGGGGGCGGTCGGCCTCTTGGCCGCTGGTATCCGACTGTCCCCCTGGGTTAGCGTCGGGTCAAGCGCAACGAGGAGCAACCATGTCCGCCACTCCCCCCGCAGACCGTTCCGGCCGTGAATACCCCGACCGTCCCTGGGTGGGGGTGGGTGCCGTGGTGTGGCGCGGCGACCGGGTGCTGCTGATCCGCCGGGGCCGCCCGCCGCGGATGGGGCAGTGGAGCCTGCCCGGCGGCGCCCAGTCGGTGGGCGAGACGGTGTTCGAGACGGCGGTGCGCGAGGTGCTGGAGGAAACCGGCCTGCACGTCGTGCCGACGGAGGTGGTCACGGTGGTGGACGCCATGACGCTCGACGACGCCGGGGCCGTCCAGTACCACTACACCATCGTCGAGGTGGCGGCGGAGAGCCCGGAGGGCGAGGCGGTGTGCGCCGACGACGCCCTGGAGGCGCGCTGGGCCACCGTCGACGAGGCCGCGGAACTGACCGAATGGGACGAGACGGAGCGGGTCATCCGCCTGTCGGCGTCGCGGCGAGCCGCTGGATGAAGTCCGGCACCTGCCCCTCGTCCAGGGGCTTGGCCAGCAAATAGCCCTGGATGCGGTCGCAGCGGTAGGCGCGCAGGTAGAGAAGCTCGTCGTTGGTCTCCACCCCCTCGGCGATCGCCTGCATCCCCAGCGCGTGGGCGAGGTCGATGATGGCGCGCACGATGGCGGCGGCGTCGCGGTCCTGCACCATCGCCTGGGTGAAATGCTTGTCGATCTTCAGCGCCTCGACCGGCACGCGGCGCAGCAGGGACAGCGAGGAATAGCCCGTCCCGAAATCGTCGAGCACCAGCCGCACCCCGGCGCCGCGCAGCTGCGTCAGCACTTCGCGCGAGGACTCGCTGTGCTCGAAGAGGGCGGTTTCGGTGAGTTCCAGCTTCAGGTTGGCGGCGGGCAGGCCGGTTTCGGCGAGGATGCCCAGCACCGTGCGGGCGAAGCCGGGGTCTTCCAACTGCCGCGCCGACAGGTTCACCGCCACCGGCACGTCGGCGATGCCGTCCTGCATCCAGCCCGCGGCGGTCTCGCAGGCGCGGCGCACCGTCCATTCGCCGAGGATGTGGATGGCGTCGCTGGTTTCCGCCATGGGGATGAAGACGTCGGGCGGAATCACCGTGCCGTCGTCGAGGCGCCAGCGCGACAGCGCCTCGAACCCGGTCAGCCGCCCGCTGTGGGTGTCGGCCTGAGGCTGGAAGGCGAGGCGCAACTCGCCGTGCCGGATGGCGTCGCGCACGCGGTCGGAGAAGGTGCCGGCACCCGGCGCGATGGTCGCGTTCTGGTTCACCGCCATATCCCCTCCGGTCCAGCCCTCGGTTGTCGCCCATCCAAGGGGACTTAACAGCCGAAGCGAGGCTTGTTAACCATATCTCAGGGGTATTTAAGCGGTTTTTCCAGTTTTACGAAAGAGTTAACGGATTTCTCGACGGTGATAAGATTGGGAGGCGTTAACCCCTTCCCCCTTGGACAGGAGAAGGGGTTAACGGAATTCCAATCAGACGTTGAAGCGGAAATGGAAGATGTCGCCGTCGTTGACGACGTATTCCTTGCCTTCCTGGCGCATCTTGCCGTTGTCCTTGGCACCCTGCTCGCCGCCCAGCGTGACGTAGCTGTCGAAGTCGATGGTCTCGGCCCGGATGAAGCCGCGCTCGAAATCGGTGTGGATGACGCCCGCCGCTTCCGGGGCCTTGGCGCCGCGGCGCACGGTCCAGGCGCGGGCCTCCTTCGGTCCGACGGTGAAGAAGGTGATGAGGTCGAGAAGCTGGAAGCCGGCGCGGATCAGCTTGTTGAGGCCGGTCTCCTCCAGGCCGAGGGATTCCAGGAACTCCTGCTTCTCGGCGGCGTCGGAGAGCTGGGCGACCTCCGCCTCGATGGCGGCGGAGATGACGACCATGCCGGCGTTCTCGGCCTTGGCCTTCTCGGCGACCTTGGCGGTCAGGCTGTTGCCGGTGGCCGCCGAGGCCTCCTCGACGTTGCAGACGTAGAGGACCGGCTTGGCGGTCAGCAGCATGAACTGCTTGAAGACCGGCTTCTCCTCCTCGCTGACCTCGACGACGCGGGCCGGCTTGCCGTCCTGGAGGACCTTCAGCGCGCGCTCCATCAGATCGGCCTTGATCTTGGAGTCCTTGTCGCCGCCCTTGGCCTTCTTCTGGAGGCTGGTGAGCTGGCGCTCCAGGCTCTCCATGTCGGCGAGCATCAGCTCCGTCTCGACCACCTCGGCGTCGCGCAGGGGATCGACGTTGCCTTCCACATGGGTGACGTCGTCGTCCTCGAAGCAGCGCAGGACGTGGACGATGGCGTCCACCTCGCGGATGTTGGCGAGGAACTGGTTGCCCAGCCCTTCACCCTTCGAGGCGCCGCGGATCAGGCCGGCGATGTCGACGAATTCGAGCTGGGTCGGGATGATCTTCTGCGACTTGGCGATGGCCGCCAGCTTGTCCAGCCGCGGGTCGGGCACGCCGACGCGGCCGACGTTCGGCTCCTTGGTGCAGAAGGGGAAGTTCGCCGCCTCGGCCGCCTGGGTGGCGGTCAGCGCGTTGAACAGGGTCGACTTGCCGACGTTCGGCAGGCCGACGATGCCGCAATTGAAGCCCATGGGGGTGCTCGCCGTCGGAAATCTCGGGAATTGGGGCGCTTTATCCTACGTGGAGCCGCAAAGCGCAAACGGGAAGTGGGGGTGGGCAGGGTTGACCGCCGCTCCCGGCGCGCCGGAGTCACCGCGGACGGAACAGGAAGGGCACCGAGAAGACGCGGTCCTCCGCCGTCAGACCGGGCGGCGGGGCGGGGAAGGGAGACGCCCTGCGCACCGCGGCCAGGGCGGCGCGGTCCAGCGCCTCGTCGCCGCTCGACGTCAGGATGGCGGCGTCGAGCACCTCGCCCGCCGTGCCGAGGGTGAGCTTGACGGTGGCCTGCCCGCCGCCGACCACCTTCTCCGGCTTGTGCCGCCCGATCCAGGCCCAGACCTGCGCCCCGTAATCCACCACCGCGCCCCGGCTGGCCGAAACCGGCTCGGACGCGGCGGTGGAGGCGTGGCCGGTTCCGGTTTCGGCGGACGGCGTCGGGGAGGGCGTCGCAGTGGGTGCGGCCGGCGGTTTCGGTGCCGTCTTGACGGGCGGCTTCGGCGGTGGTTTCGGCAACGGCTTGGGTGGTGGAGGAGGCGGCTCCGGCGCGGGTTCCGTGGCCGGTTCCGGCACAGGCTCCTGCTGCGGCTCGCTCTCCGGTTCGGGCGCTGCTGCCGGCGGCGGGCCGCTGTCCGCCTCTGACGCCAGCAGCATCACCTCGATCACCGAGGTGATGGTTTCGTTGAGGCTGACGGCGCCGGTCTCCTCCGTGACGGTGCCGGGGGCCGCTCCGGCGGCGGACAGGAGGATAGCCAGGATGCCGGCGTGCAGCGTCCCGGACAGGGCGAGCGCCCCCAGCGGCCGGCGGGCCGGCGGGGGATGCCCGTGCAGGCGGATCGCGCGCAAGGCAGGGGCCTCGTCAACCGGCCTCCACCATCAGAAGGCCATGGTCAGGCCGAGGTTGAAGGACCGCCCCATGCCGGCCAGCGCGCCGATCGGCTGACGGTTGCCGCTGGCGCGGAAATCGCCGTAATCGACGCCGCCCAGCGGCAGGTAATAGTGTGCGTCGAACAGGTTCTCGATACCGACGTCGGCACGCAGGTTGCCCCAAACGTAGCTGGTGCGCAGGTTGACCAGGGCGTAGCTGGGGGTTTCCGGCTCGTTCCGGCTGGAATCGACCAGGACCTTGCGCCCGACCATCTGGAACTCCAGGACGCTGCTCCAGTCGCCCAGCCGGTGGCCCAGGTCGATCGTCCCGGTCAGCGGCATGATGTGGTAGAGGTCGCGCCCGGTGTCGAGGTTGCGGCCGCGGACGTAGCTGACCACGGCGCCCACCGTGAACTCGCCCAGCCGCTCGTCTTGGTGGACGATGCTGCGGCCCTCGGCGTTGATGCCGTACAGCTCGGCGGCATGGTTGGCGAAGCGCAGCTGGACGAAGCCGTTCGACAGGGTGCCGATGCGGTCGGCGTCGATGAAATTCTCGACGTGCGAATAATAGGGCGTGACCTTGACCGACCAGCGCTTGGCCTCGGCGTCCTGCCAAGCGGCGGTGGCGCCGACCGTGTACGCGGTTTCCGGCTTCAGGCCCGGGTTGCCGATATAGCCGTTGGCGTCGCCGTACCAGCCGATCATGGTGGAGGACATGCCCCCGGTCCCCCAGGCGAACCGCTCGTACAGGTTGGGGGAGCGGGTCTTGCGGGCGAAGCCCAGCTCGTAGCGTTCCGACGCGGACGGCGCGAAGCGGAGCAGCGCCGTGGCGTCGACGTTCACGTCCGTCTTGGAGCGGTCACCCCGGTTGAAGGCGGTGGCCGCCGCCGCGTCGGGATTCGCCATGCCCATCATGCCCATGCCGATCGTGTTGGCCCAGGAGTAGGGCTGGACCGGCCCGTTCTCCATCCACACCACGTCGTTGCGCAGGCCGAGCAGCGAGGTCCAGGCCGGGGTCCAGCGCTTCTCCCATTCGGCGAAGGTGCCCAGCCGGTCGCGCCGGGCGTCGTTCAGGTTCACGAAGGTCAGCGGCGACATCATCGCCGCCCCGGCGACCGGCGGCCACCAGTCGTCGATGCGGTAGCGGACCAGCTCGTTGCCGACGCGCAGCGTGTCCTGCGCCGACAGCGGAACCTCCGCCGAGACGGCGTAGCCCATCTCGTGCGAGTCCGTGTTCATCGCCATACCGCCGCGGTCGGCGCCGCCCTTGTCGTGCAGGAAGTTCATGGCGTGGACGGTGCGCTGCCAGAAGACCCGGCCGTCCAGCGTGCCCCAGTCGAATTCGCCCTTGTAACGGCCGTTCAGGGTGGTGCCGCGGTTCAGCGTCATGTCCATGCGCTGGTTCGCGAAGCCGGAATAGGGCGAATGCTGGTAGCCGCCGGACAGGGTGATCTCGTGCCCGTCCCTGCGCGCGCTGGCCGACAGCGCGTGGTTCTGCACGTTGTAGAGGGTGGAGCGGACCTTGTCCCCGTTGCCGTCCTCGTAGTCGTCGGCGCGGCTCCAGGCGCCGCTGTAGCGCAGGCTGAACCGCTCCGTCGCCGCGGTGGCGGTGCCGGACAGGGTGGTGCCGTTGCCGTTCGAGCGGTAGACAGTGGACAGGCTGCCTTCGCCGTGGATCGGCTCGCCGGGCTGGGCGTAGACGGCGGGCTTGCTGGTCACCGTGACGGTGCCGGCGATGCTGTCGCCGCCCTTGCTGACCGGGGTGACGCCGGCGATGGCCTCGATCGCGCCGATGATGGATGGGTCGGCGTAGGACAGCGGCGCGTTCATGTGGTTGGCGCAGGCGGCGGTCATCGGCATGCCGTCGACCTGGACACGCACGCGGTCGTCGGCCAGACCGTTCAGCGCCGGCAGGCTGGAGAAGCCGCCCGCGCTGTAGAGCGACACGCCCGGCAGGCTGCGCAGCAGCGCCGCGGCGTCCGCGCTGGCAAGGCGGCGGCTGGCGATCTCGGCCGCGTCGAGCGTGCCGGCGCCGAGCGGCCGGGACAGGCCCGTCTCCGGTACCGTGGCCGCGGGTGCCGTCTCCGTCTCGACCGGGACGGCGGGCAGGGCTTGCGGTGTCTGTGCCTGGGCCGGCAGCGCGCTCAGCGCGGCGAGGACCGCCATCAGAAGGGCGGTGGAGGCGAGAAGGCGGTTGGACAAGCGGGGGGCGTTCGCCGCGGACGCGGCGGTGGGCAGGCGAATCATCGGGCGCTCGTTCTCGAATCGGACGAGGGAAGATCGGCGCAGCCTTGCCGTCCCGCCCGGCCGTCGATCCGCGCGACAATCGGCGCAAAGGATCGGAACCGGCGGGTTGCGGTGCGGAGGCTGGCGCGAGGGATGGGGTGGGCACAGCCGGGAGGGCCGCGCCGCCGGGCTCAACAGCCGGGCGCGGCGATCACAGGGCGCGTGCCGAGGGTGGTCAGGCGATAGTCGGGGGTGCTCGGGCCTTCAGCCGCGACAGGAACCAGCCGGCGGCGATGTGCTGGCCGGGCAGCCCGATGGAGCTGTGGGCGACGACGGAGACCGGAAGCACCACGGTCAGCGGCGGCGGCGGTGCGGTGAGACCGGCGACCAGCCCGCAGACCGGGCAGTCCTCGCCCATGGACAGGGTGGGCTTGCCGTCCGGAAGCAGGGAGTCGGGGGGCGGGCCGTCGGGGAGGGCGATGGAGGCCATGCCCTGCGGCGTGCAGATCATGACCGTTTCGCCGGTCGCGGCGTTGACCACCGGTACCAGGAAGGCCCAGCCGAGAAGCTGCAGAAGCAAGGCCATCCCGCCCGCCATCACGGCGGCGCGGCCCAGCCTGCGTCCGATGCTCCGAAATCCGGCCGGCATATCCCGGTTTTCCCCATTTTGGATAGGGGATTAAGCTAGACGGGCTGGACCGAATGCACAAGCGTGCAATGGCCGCAGCCCCGTCCCGGTGCCCGTTCGCCCGGCGCCCTTCAGGGATGGACGCCTCTCAATGCGCCTCGTCCCAATTGCCGCCGATGCCGGCCTCCGCCACCAGCGGCACGCCGAGCGTGGCGGCGCCTTCCATGACCGAGCGCACCAGGGCGGCGGCGCGTTCGGCCTGATCCTCCGGCGCCTCGAACAGCAGTTCGTCGTGCACCTGGAGCAGCATCCGCACATCGTCGAACCCGGCGTCCTTCAGGGCGCCGGGCACGCGGGCCATGGCGCGCTTCATGATGTCGGCGGCGGTGCCCTGGATCGGGGCGTTGATCGCCTGCCGTTCCGCGAAGGCGCGGCGGGCGGCGTTCTTGTCGTGGATGCCGGGGATGTAGCAGCGCCGCCCGAACAGAGTCACCACATGGCCGTTCTGGCGGGCGAAGGCCTTGGTCGCCTCCATCCAGACCTTCAGCTCGTGGAAGCGCTCGAAATAGGCCTTGATGAAGGCGTTGGCCTCGCCCGGCGCGATGCCGAGCTGGCGGCCCAGCCCGAAGCCGGAGATGCCGTAGATGATGCCGAAGTTGATCGCCTTGGCCTTGCGCCGGATCTCCGAGGTCATCTGGTCCAGCGGCACGCCGAAGACCTGGCTGGCGGTGGCCGCGTGAATGTCGATGCCGTCCTGGAAGGCCTGTTTCAGCGCCGCGATGTCAGCCATCTCGGCGACCAGCCGCAGCTCGATCTGCGAATAGTCGACGGAGATCAGCTTGTGGCCCGGTGCCGCCACGAAGGCGCGGCGGATCTTGCGGCCCTCCTCGGTGCGTACGGGGATGTTCTGCAGGTTCGGGTCGGTCGAGGACAGGCGGCCGGTGTTGGTCGCCGCCATGGCGAAGGCGGTGTGCACACGCTCCGTCCCCTCGACGATCTGGGCCTGGAGCGCGTCGGTGTAGGTGTTCTTCAGCTTGGCGAGCTGCCGCCAGTCGAGCACGCGCTGGGCGATGACGTGGCCCTGCTCCGCCAGCTCCTCCAGCACGCTGGAATCGGTGGAGTAGGCGCCGGTCTTGCCCTTCTTGCCGGTGCCGAGCTTCATTTCGTCAAACAGGATCTCGCCGAGCTGCTTGGGCGAGCCGATGTTGAAGCTGCGCCCGGCGTGCCCGTGGACCTCCTTCTCGATCTCCGCCATGCGGACGGCGAGGTCCTGGGAGAGGCGGGCGAGTGCCGCCCGGTCCACCCGGATGCCGCAGGATTCCATGTCGGCGATCACCGGGACCAGCGGGCGTTCGAGCGTCTCGTAGACGGTGACCATCCGCTCGTCGCCCAGCCGCGGCTTCAGCACCCGCCACAGCCGCAGCGTGATGTCGGCGTCCTCCGCGGCGTAGGCCAGCGCCTTGTCGAGCGGCACGCGGTCGAAGGTGATCTGATTCTTCCCGGTGCCGCAGACCTCCTTGTAGGGGATGGTCGTGTGGCCGAGGTGCAACTCCGCCAGCTCATCCATGCCATGGCCGTGGGCGCCGCCCTCCAGCACGTAGGAGATCAGCATGCTGTCGTCGACCGGCGACACGCGCACGCCGTGGCGGGCGAAGAGCTGGTGGTCGAACTTGAAATTGTGCCCGATCTTCAGGATCGCCGGGTCCTCCAGAACCTCCTTCAGGGCTTTCAGCGCATCCTCCGCCGGGATCTGCTTCGGCGCCTCCGGAGTCTCGAAGGACAGCTCCCCGCTGGCCGCCGCGTTGGGGGCCTGATGCGCCAGGGGGATGTAGCAGGCCAGCCCCGGTTCCGTCGCCAGCGAGATGCCGACCAAAGTCGCCGTGGCGGGGGTCAGCGAGTTGGTTTCGGTGTCCACGGCCAGGACGCCGGTGGTCCGGGCGCGCTCCACCCAGACGGCTAGCGTGTCGAGGTCCTGCACCAGCTCGTAGCGCTGCTCGACACCGGTCGGCGGGGCGGGGCGGCTGCGCGGCGCGGCGGCCTCCGCCGTTGGGGCGGAGAAGGTCGTGGTGGTCTTGGCCGGAGCCACGGACGGCGTGGCGGAGGGGACCGCGCCATCGGCGATGGTGCCGTCCTTGCGCATCTCCGCCTCGACGCGGCTGACGATGGTGCGGAAGCCCTGGGCGCGTAGGAAGTCGATCAGCTTCTGGTGGTCGGGTTCGCGGACGCGCAGCTCCTCCAGCGGCTTCGGCGGCGGGGCGTGGTCGTCCAGCAGGACGAGGCGGCGGGAGATCCGCGCCTGCTCCGCGAAGTCGATCAGCTTCTGGCGGCGGGCCGGCTGCTTGATCTCGCCGGCGCGGGCCAGCAGCGATTCCAGGTCGCCGTATTCGGTGATGAGCTGGGCGGCGGTCTTCACGCCGATGCCCGGCACGCCCGGCACATTGTCCACGCTGTCGCCGGCCAGCGCCTGCACGTCCACCACCCGGTCGGGGGCGACGCCGAACTTCTCGAACACCTCGTCGGGGCCGATGGGCTTGTTCTTCAGCGGGTCGAGCATCCGCACGCCGGGGCGGACGAGCTGCATCATGTCCTTGTCGGACGACACGATGGTGACCTCGCGCCCGGCCTCGTTGGCCAGCCGCGCGTAGGTGGCGATCAGGTCGTCGGCCTCGTAGCCCTCCAGCTCCAGGCAGGGCAGGCAGAAGGCCTCCGTCGCCTCACGGATCAGGGCGAACTGGGGCTTCAGCTCCTCCGGCGGCTCGGGGCGGTGGGCCTTGTATTCGGGATAGAACTCGTTGCGGAAATTCAGCCGCTTCGAATCGAAGACCACCGCCACGGCGGAGGCTTTCAGGTCGGCCAGCAGCTTCAGCAGCATGTTGGAGAAGCCCAGCACCGCGTTCACCGGCGTGCCGTCCGGGCGGTTCAGCATCGGCAGGGCGTGGAAGGCCCGGAAGATGAAGCCCGACCCGTCGACCAGATACAGGCCGCTGCCGTCCCCGGCGGTTGCGGGGGCGTCGGTGGCGGTCTGGAGCGTGTCGGTGGTCTTTTCGTCGGACATGATGCGGCCTCTTCCCTTCGGGGCGATACCATGGCCGAAGGCGGCCCGAGAGTCGAGCGCGCCCGACGCCGCCGAAGGCCGGCCGTGGAGGGCCGGACTCTCAGTCGCCGGTTTCGCTGTTCGGGGCGGCGACCGGCTTGGATTCGGGGGAGCCGCGCTCGCGCAGATAGATGCCGAGCACGACCAGCACCCCCATGGACAGGAACTCGCTCTGCCAGTTCTGGAAGCTCTCGTACCAGAATTCCGGATCGCCGAGGGTTTCGCCCATGGTCTTGGTGGGCTGGTGATGCCACGCCGCCTCTTCGTTCGAACGCCGCGTGCTGCCCGCCAGATGCAGGGCGAAGGACATCACGAACAGGCTGACCAGCGCGATGCTGAGCGAATGGGAGTAGAGCCGCAGCAGCAGGCCACCCCGGTGCACCGGCCAGGGGGCGTCGGGATCGCCGCGCCGCCGCTCGGGCGCCTCGTCCTCCGGGTTGGCCTCTCCCGGCTTCTTGGATTCCGAGGAGCCCTTCTGGACCAGGATGGCGGTCAGCAGCACATAGACCGACATCTGGAGGAACTCGCTCTCCCAGTTTTCGAAGGTCGCCGACAGGAAATGGCCGGTGGTCAGATAGTCGAGGAAGCCGACGGGCGGCTGGGCATGCAGGCGAAGCTCCTCCGCCAGGGCGCGCCATCCCGCCAGGACCTGTCCGACGATCGAGACGAGGAACAGCCCGAACAAGGCGACCGACAGCCCGTTGTCCCGCAGGAAGCGACGCATGTGCTGCACCTTTTTTTGATGCCACGGATTCTGATGCCACGCCCTGGTCCGTCAACGCTTGGCCAAGCAAGAGGTTTCCCAGCCGCCCCCGAAGCCTCACCAGGAACCTTGAAAGGTGGGGTCCTGTTGATTGGAGGCTCCACACAACAACCTCTGGTCCATTTCCCATGAACCACCCTGTCGCCGGAGCCATCGCCGGGCTGGTCGGCACCGTCGCCATGACGGCGGCCATGCGCGCGATGTTCCGCGCCTTGCCGGAGAAGGACCGTTACCCCTTGCCGCCGCGCCTGATCACGGACCGGGTTGTCGGCCCGACCGGGCTGATGGACGCGCTGGACGAACCGGAGCGCCGCGACCTGACGCTCGCCCTGCATTACGGCTACGGTGCCGCCGCCGGAGCGCTGTATCCGGCGGTCGCGCAGCGGGTTGGCGGGCCGGCGGCGGTGACGGGAATCGGCTACGGCCTCGCGGTCTGGGGTGCCAGTTATCTCGGTTGGATCCCGGCGATGCGCATCCTCACCCCCGCGACCCGCCATCCGCGTGCCCGCAACAGCCTGATGCTGGCCGCCCATGTGGTGTGGGGAGGGGTTACGGGCGTCACGGCTGCGTATTTGATGAGCGGGAAAAGCCAGAGCCGAGCCGGCGAGGAGCCGATGGCGGACGCTGGTGAACGTACCACTGCTGTCCGAGAGCTGGCGTAACCGGCGCGCTCACAGAGAAATGCAGGGATCAAAACGAAAAAGGCCTAGCCCGCATTGCGGCTAAGCCTTTGAAATCGCTGGCGGACCCGAATGGATTCGAACCATCGGCCTCTGCCTTCGGAGGGCTAAGTCCCGGTCAGAATTCGCTTTATGTTCGTTGAACATCCTCGACTTGTTCCCGTTTAGCAAGGCTTCAGATCGGTTCGGATGACGGGGATACGGGGATGTTAACGGGGATGCAAAGGGCAAAGGGGGGGGAGGGCCTTCCCCTGCCCATCTTTCTGTGAGATCAGGGCTTCGGTGTTTCCAGCGACGAGTTCGGGCGCTTCATCTCGGCCTCAATGGCCCCTATGCGCTTGCGGTTCTCCCGCACCACCTCGAAGATGCCGGCAACCGCAAACAGCACCATTGCCACTACCACGCCCTCAGCTAAGGCGCTGTTAGCGCTTGAGTTCTGCACCGAAGTCTGCCGGATGCGCTCGGGTGCGTGTGGGTCGTCAATACAGCGTGCCAGACGCTCGCAGACGCCGAGACGCCGATCGATCTCCGCCAGCAAACGGACGCCCACGTCGGAGGTGAGGCGGCCGCCATCGAAGGCGGCGGGCACCGGCTTGCCGGCAACCGGTAACAAGCCGGGCAAAACCCCGGTACTCTCGACAATGGTGGGTGCGAATTCCGTTGATCCGTGGTGAAACTGTTTCAGCACCAAAATCATACACGAATTCAGCGGTTTAAGCTTACACTCGCCGCCTTCCGCCCCATCCCTGATGAATTATTCAGTTTAATCGATTGACGTGGACAACTTCAGAAGACCAGTGTTACCGCCCTCCCGGACATAAGATTGCAACTCTTGGTTTGCGAAAAAGCCTGACGAGGCGTCGATCAAGCCATACCCTTTCAGGTGCGCGCTAATGCTCCCTTGCCGGTATGTTCCATTGAGGTCAATAACGATAACTTCGCGGCCTTGGTAGCTCGATTTCCCTCTCACTGTGCCTTCATATGAATAGGTAAACGGCTTTCCGCCAGCCCCACTTACAGTCTTGTTGTTCGCCATGATCAATTTGTCGCCGACGCGCAAACCGGCTACCGGGTATTCGATGAACATACGGTCATGCATGGACTGCATCGCATCATTCATCTTTTCCAGAGCGTCTCTCTTGATATGCGGATTATCGACAATCCGTGCGGCGCGTGAGCGCCCATATCGGTCCATGATCACTTCCGAAGCAAGCCTTCCGGCGAGGTCGAGCGACTGGTACTCCCCGTTCTCAGTGCCGAAAATCCTCGCGACGTTAACGCGGCACAGCAAATCGTTGCCATAATTATTGCAGCCGAAATCACCTTCGAAGGTGAGTTCTTGGTTAAGGGTTTCCCGCCCTGACGTTGCATCCATTGTCATTGCGGAAGCGAACCGAATGGATTTGACCGGCTTATAGGAAAGCTGAACAGCGTCAGGATACCAGTTGACGGCTCCGCTATAACGAAGGGGAGGCGGTTCAGCGATGGGCGCCGTTGTCTGACACGCGGCGAGCAACAACGGGCTCGCCGCGACGGTCACGAACGCGCCGGAACGCACGACAGCCTTCAAATTACGGAACATTCCCAGTGTCATCCTGCGCGAAGGTCAAGCTCAGGGCACCATAGGCTGATAATCGATGCCGGGCCAGTGAGCCATGCCGGAAGGGTTCCGTTGCAAAATCTGGCCGAGGGTGATCGCGCCTCCGGTCCAGCAACCTTTGGCAGCAGCTCCTAACAGAGCGCAGGATGGTGAGGAAGCGCGCCCAGCTGTCAGAAGATGCGGCCGCTTCGCAGGCATTGAAGGACGGCGCGTGCGATAGGTAGGCATCGCATGACTTCGTGGCCGGCATGGCCATGAACGCTAGGCCAATGGCTCCTATCGGTTCCAGTGCGCCGGCGAGGCGAAGAAGGGCGGGCAGCATGGTTCGATCCAGGGCGTCGGCGGTCTACAGTCTGCACATTTTGGCTGCGCAGGCCGGCGCCAAACAACCGCAATCTGCGTCCACCAGTTTGAGCGGCGCCGATCCGGGCATCAGCAAGCGGCCCCCTCCTGAGAGACGTAATGGCTTCAGGGTGGAGGTCCGGGGAAGTCGCGGTGCGGGTTCGCAGGGTAGGGGCGTCCCGAACGTCTGCGTCTACTTTTTTCCTTCTGGTGAGCTTGTACCGTGCTCGGCCGCACTTTCCTGGTTATCATCCTTCCGAGGGTTCTGGGATTCAACTTGGTCCATAGCGTCATAAAGCTGGCCGAGCTGAATGCCTTTTACCGGTCCGTCAAGATAGGCATTCCGTATATACCGATCTTGGTGGGAGAGATTGTCTCCCGTTTCAACGCAAAGCTGCACGTGCTTTACTGTCAAGATACCAATCTCGATCAACTGCCGGAGCGCGTCCGATTCGGTCTTCAACCTTCTAGAAAATCGATAGTCTTCTACCTCCTGAGCTAGTTTCTCAGGCAGTGAGACGATTTTCCGCGTCGCCATAGTTTTCGGTCTAGCCATGTCGGATACGATACCAAGATTAAGTGAGTTTGTGTATCACAAACTCGTTGACGACAGTTTCTGAGTATGTGAGTATCTGTATCAGAAACAGCGGGGCCGCGTGCCGGCAAGCTGTGAACGCCACCGACACGTACCTAGCTGGAGCTGCGGGCCATGACCGGTTCGGAGGACGTCACCCCTTTAACTGCAACTAGCGGACCTAGCCATCTTTATGTACTTGGCACAGCCCTCGGCACGATCATTGCCGAAGGTCGCCGGATGGATGCCGAGCGCGAGGCCGCTTCAGAGCAGATAGCTATACGCCTTGACGCTAAAGAGCGGGCTAATGGCGCCGCCCAGGCGGCAATTGAGCGCATGATCCTAGCAACCAAGGCTGTGAGCCTCGCCGACGCAGCTGTGCACACCCTGCATCTTCGGCACCTTGCCGACGATGTAGAGGCAGCGGTACGGGACGGTAATGATGAATCGGCGCAACGCGCCCTGTTCCTGATTGAACGATTGGCGCGGTCGATCTTTGATGTGCTGATTCGCGAAACGGGCGCCGATCCTGCGGAGTTGGCAGCCGACTACTTCCTCGCCTCCGCTGACCGCCTCTGGCCGCGCTTGGCCGCACAGAACCTTTTCGCCGCTGCTGTCGCAGCCTTTGAGGACCAAGCACGTGACACGCTCTCCGTTCCGGCAGAGCCAACGGGGGCGATGATTGATGCCGCCGTTCAAGCGACTGGTTGCGCCCCGGCCCAGGTTCGGCAGGGTTTCGCTGCTATGGTCCGCGCCTACCAGCAGGAGCGTGCAGCGTGAGTGTTGTCGCCTTTCCATCCTACCGGGCTGATGATCTCCGCTTCGCCCCGTGCACCGAGGTACATCGGCTCTCCCTGCCTGATGCTGCCGACTGGCAGCAGCAAATCATCGCGGAGTGTCGGCGGCAGCGTAGCCTTTCCCCGGCAGTATTTGCCTTCCTGAAGAGCGAGCGTCTGCTGAACCGGTGCACTTTCCTGGCATCAGAGCGGCCGGCAGCGCCGCTCCTGTTTAAGTACATCGGCGCTCCGACGCTGAGTGTGCTGGGCAGGGCGTGGGGCCGGTCCATGCTCAACCAGCCGGAGGAAGTTGATCCGCACGCCGAGTTCGCACATAGCATTGGCCTGCAATACGTCGAAGCCATCTGTGGAGGTGAAGCCCTGTTCAACAAGATCACCGTTACGGGCCTTGGACGCCCCTTTGTCTATACGCACGCGGTTTATGGCTGGGCGGAAGGCGGACGCCGTGCCGTGCTGTCGGCCGTCGATGTCCAGACGCTGCATTGAATCGTGATCGACCTGCTCGTCAAGGGGCGCTCGGCAGACGGGCGCCTCCACGGGCATAGATCTGCTGTGGCGCACAGTATTCATCGAGCTGCACGACGACTGCTCCAGGCTGGCTGTTCATCCCCACCCAGGCATCATAGCCGACGATTTCCCCTCTATTGATATCGCGATAAAGCCCGTAGGTCAGATAGCGGACATCGGATACCGGTATTCGTGCTCCGGCGAGGGACGACGCGACAACCTCATTGCAAGCGTTTGAGCTTAGCTGATCCAGAGCGCTCACCGCGCCGGGTTCTGGAGCAGCCTGCGGCGGCGGGCTAAGGTTGGCGCAGGCCGCTATGAGCAATGCCGACGCAACGCTCCCACACCGAACCGCCGCTTTGAAGGATATCAGTTTTCCAACCCCCTGCTTCCTCACGGCTCTGCCCTCCAGCTCACCAGCCTCATTCCTCAGGGGTAACAGGAATGAGGCTTCCATGTGCCAGGCGCGTCAGGTCGTGGCCATGTGGGGGATGATCTCCAGGTCCAGCGCGACAGCCGCCCGGCTCCACCGCATGAGGTGCAGCGGGAGCCGGCCGACGCCGTTCTGGTGATAGAGGATGCCCGGCCGCTCCTCCAGCCGGCGGCGACCACCGCCCCGGCCGCTCCACACCGGCACCGTCTCCGGATCGACCAGCCCAACCACCCACTTCGGGTTCCAGCGGGATAGAGCAACAAGCCGCACCAGCTCGCCGAGCCGATGGAACAGGCCGGCACCGCGCCAGTCCGGACGGGTCCAGCCGGCGACGATCCAGGCCACCGACCCGCGGGTGTCGTGCGCGGCCTCGCTGGCGACGAAGGCCCATTCATCCGCCGGCGCCGAGCCAGGATCGTGCAGCGCCGACAGATCCGCCAGCCGGGCGCCGAAGCTGGATGCGGAGCAGTCGAGCAGCACCACGGCGTGCGTGGCAACCACCTCCCCTTCCCCGTCGACCAGCCCGAGCCAGAAGGACGGGGCACTGGCGGGCTTGGGCAGGAGCGGGAACCAGCTATTGCGGTGCCGGGCGTTCAGTTGCTCCAGGTCCGGCCAGGACTCGCACAGGATCGATGTCACGCCGCGGGCGACCAGTTCGCCGCAGAGACGGTCACGCGCGGCGCCCAGCGCTGGGGCGAGCGGGCTGGTGCCCAGCGACAGGGTCTCGACGAGCCGAAAGTCAGGCGCGACAGTGCGCGCCGGGAACATGGCGTTCATGGTGGTTTCCTTTATGGTCGTGGCGAAAGGGATGGAAGCCAGCTAAGTCGGTACGGCTCTGGTTCAGCAACGAAACCGAGTATCTGTTTCAGAACAGATCTCTGTAGGTGTCAAACAGGGCTTTCCTGCCGGGAGGAGAGCTAAGGAGTTGTCGCCTGCGCGCAAAACAGCGAGCAGGCGACAACGCAGGTTTTAAATTAACACGGCACCCATTCACGTCAGCAATGCGCAAATCGTCAAGTATTATCTGCGCTTTTTGGCGGCGCAAGACAATCTTAACACCTAACCATCGAAAGGATGCAGAAAATGATCGTCGTCAAAATCGGCCGCTTTATGCACAGCAGCTTTAGAAGCATGGTAATTGAGGCAGCAATTAAGGAAATTAAGGGGTTTGGGGACGAATGTACGGCGGAAATACTTAAAGATGGGTACTCTGAAGAAGAAAGTAATTTGCAATCTTTAATCAGGATTCTATCATATGGATTAAGTGAAATCATCAATCACTGTCGTGAGAATGAAAATAACGTCAGTATATCAACAATTTTTAACTGCACCAAGAATTCGAACAGAATTCACGATAAAATTATCAAAGTGGAAAGCGATGCAGAAATGTTAATTGCTCACGCCAAGAAAAGGATAATAAGAGAACTCGATGAATACATTATATTGAATAAACCTGATTTGATGTTTATTGAATACAACTTGTATCATCCCAGCTCTGATAATGTGAACCATCTTATATCTGCGGATTTTTTTAAAAGGCAGAGCAAAATTGAGTTTGTTCTTATAACCGGCACTGTAATTGACAAGTCTATAACAAGTAAGCTGCCAAAGAATGTTCACACAACGTGCGTAGGAGTCGATGGGCCACGCCAAGAAGCGCAAGATATATATATAAATTATGTAAAAAAAGTTATTAGCAGAGCGGCAAACATGATTAAACAATCAAATCGTGCCAGCTGGGCCAAAGACGAAACAGGAAAAATCATGATACGCCCTCCTCTTACTGAAGAGGATTTACCTCAATCGGTAGAAGAAATACCAGATTTCATTGAAGGAGAAAACATGGAATAATCGTTTACGGAAGAAAAGTTCCGTATGAAGGCCGGTGAAACGACGCAATAACCGGATATCTTTTAGATGAAGTAGTGGCGCCACAAAAAAGTGGCGCCACTATCTCTAGTCCAGAAATAAAATAATCCTATGATATCGGGCAGTCGTGGCTCCAGCCTCACTGCCCACCTCTCAACACCGGGCAGACCTTGGCCAGCAGTGCCGGCAGGAGATCGGTTCCGGCGAAGTAGTCCACGGCGCCGACGACGGCGAGGGCGCCCAGGACGAGCAGCTTCTTGGACTTGAGGACGTTCATGGTCATGCCCCTCCTCTGGGCACGAAAAAGCCGCCGGGCGGGATGCCGGGCGGCGGGGATGGATCAGCAGTGGGGGTGTTCGTCGGCGGCTACAGCTGCTCTCTGGCCTCCGTCAGGAAGGCTTGGCAGCGGTTCATCTCGTCACGCAGCCATTCCCGGTAACCAGGCGTTCCCGGCGCCGGCGGCTCGGCCGGCTGGATGTGGCAGCCCCGGCGACCGCAGCCACCACAGCGCGCCCGGCAGGCCAGGGTGACGAGATCGGTGGCCGGGTCGAATTTCGCGAGCAGCAGCTTCATGTCCCGGCAGCTCTGGCGGCGACAGGCCGGGCACCAGAACTCAAGCCGCGTGACGCCTCGCTTCGCCAGGGTGCCCAGGGCGTTGAGCCTGTACGACGGTTCGTGTTTCGGCGGGTGGTTCGGTGCCGGCATACGGGAACGTTACGAGAACATTCCTAGGCGGTCAACGGGGTGAATGGCGGGTCGGCGGCGATCCCGTTGTGACCTTGCCGGCCGCGGCGCGAGAGCCCCGTTTTATGTGAGATCCATCACATGTTTTTCGGCTCCAACTCCACGACTGTGCATACGGAAGAATGCAACGTGTCGCGTGGTGGATGCCATGTCATCGAAGAAGCTCAGGAACGTTTGCGTCGCCGGGAAGCGCACCAGCATGCGGCTGGAGCCGGCCTTCTGGGACGCCCTGGCGGAGATCGCGCAGAGGGAGGGCCTGACGGTCGGCGCGCTGTGCACCCGCCTCGCCGAGCGGATGGATGCCCAGGACGCAGACAGCCTGTCCAGCACCGTGCGGGTCTACGTGATGGAGTATTTCAGGGCGGCCACGCCGGGGCGGGAAGAGGTCCGATACGAGATGGCCGTAGCGGCGGAGTGACGGAGCCGGCGCCGGAGCGCGGCGTGGGAATGAGAGGGCGCCCGTAGGCGCCCAGGTGACGTGTCACTTCTTTTTACTGGGGCTAGGAAGCTGAGCGGGCACCACCGCCTCTATTGCCAAGCTAGCGACAGAAGGACAAAGCCCTCCCCCTTTTACCTTCCCGTCGAGGTACTTTTTGAACTTCCCGCCTTCCAGGTAGTCGTTCTGCAGCCATTGACGGTATTCGCCTAGCGCTGAGACTGGATAGCACCATGCTTCCTGCGGGTTCGACTTGGCTTGGGGGTGGTCATCTGGGTATCGATGCGGCCATTTTTTCCGTGCCCCGTAGGTTTGGTCCATTTGCCGTTCCGACCAAAACTTTCCCCAGTGAATTCCAATCGATATATCAACAATAAGGTTTTCGTCTATTTCCGCCCCAGCCAAGATCAACTCGTATATGATCGTGCTCGCTTCGTTGAAAACGCAAAAATAATTCTTTGGCGCCGATTGATGATTTAAGGCGATACGCTCATGCCATTTCTTAAATTTATCCTGATGCCTGCCAGTGGGATCATAGCCAACGTTCTGATAAATTAGCTCCTTTAACTTTGACCCAGCAAGTTTGCGGAAATTCTCTCGGGCGTTTGGCTGACAGTTAACGCCAGCATCGAACGCGTAATATTCGAGAACTGCTTGGCAAACATCCGCTGGGTAGCAGTAATACGTGCGCCCTTTATGGGTGATTTCTACATGCGCATCGGGGTACGTAACCCCCATGTTTGCCAGAATAGTCTTAATGGCTTTTATGCGAGGTTTTTCTTCACCATCATTCCACTGACTGCTGATCGTGCCGATGTGGGCATTCATGACTCCGCAAATCAGTGCCAATCCGCGCTGGTGAAGGTAAGGGGTCCCATCTGATAGCACCCCCATGCCGATACCGCCGACCGTGGTGTCCGCCCCGATGGACAGACCCAAGCTGCCTTGATCGGGTGAGATTTCCTTGCTCGGCTGTTTAGGGGCTAAGTATTTGATTGTAGTGGCAGAAATGCTGATTTCCTTGGTGTATTTCGCTGTCATTCTCGCAAGCTCCCGAGGGGTCGCTTTCATCAGGCGGCGACCCGGAACGCCCCTTCACCCCTCCCTCACCTCAACCACGCGGGCTTAGCGGCTGAGCGATAGCCCAGCCGCGCCGCGGTCACATCTTCGCCAGGATCACCTGCGAGCGCTCACGGTAGTCGGCTTCAGTGATGAGTTTCTTGGCCTTCAGGTCGGCCAGATCCCGCAGCATGCGTTCCGCATCGTCTTTGGCGAGTCGGGCTGGCTGGAGGGCAACCGGATCGGGAGTTGGCGCGACAGGCTGCTCCGGCGGGGTCATAGCCACGCTGACGGATGACGGGTAAACGTAAGCTGCTCCAGATCCCATATCGACCGCTGCTCCGATTATGCCACCGGCAAGGATGTTGCCGAATGCCGCGCCCGCCGTGGAGGATTGAACAGCAGACGAGCCCTTCGATCCGTCTGGATGCTGGCACGACACGGTAAGGTCACCGTAAGCCTTGGTGACGGTGGTGGAGCCGGGCGTCTTCGGCACCGTCCACGACCCCTTCTCGTTCGCCAGCTTGCATTCGGCCCCACCCTTCGGAGGCGTATTGACCTCCACGGATTGGGTTGTACCTGCAGTAATCGAGGCGCAGGCAGATGTTCCCAGAAGCGCGATGAGCGCGGCGAGAGGACGGATCATTAATTTCCCCCGGTGAGTACGTATGCGCATTTTCAGAGAGCGCTCGCCACAGAGCGCCATCGGCGCGAGTGTGCGGAGGAAATCTAAATAGTTTGTGACCAACGGCGGCCCGGTCCGCACTCGCTTCAGTGCGGACCGGCAGGGATCAACTCGACCAACAGCCTCCGGAGGAGGGCGCACGGCGCCGGTATTTGCCGGCAAAAGCCTCTCCTCGATCATCCGGCCTCGAACAGCGCCTTCTCCGCAGCCCGGCGCTTCTTCAGACCCGGAAGCCGCGTCTTGACGCCGTCGACCGTGGCGTAGACCCACTTCGGAAACTCGGCCGCCGCCCCGGCGTAGTCGCCCTGGTTCAGCACGCGGAGCAGCGTCGAGCTGCCCAGCGCACCGGCCCCCAGGTTGAACACGAAGGAGGCCAGGGCGCCGCGCTGCCGATCGGTCAGCGGCACCTTGACCAGCTTGTCGACGTCCAGAGCGGCCTCGGCCATGTCGGCGCGCAGGAAGACCTCGGCCTGTAGGGACGTGATGGTCTGGCCCATCCGAACCCCAGCGGTGTGGCCGTAGCCGATGGTGGGGACGCCAGCCGGGCACAGGTAGGCTTTCAGGTACAGCCCCTCGAAATGGCGGACGAGGGCCAAGGCATCGTCGTGGATCTCGCGCGGGATCGCCGCGCCGGCGGGCGTGGTGGTCATGAGTTACTTCCTCATTGGAATTGTTTTAAAGAGCCGCCCCGTTTAGCGTTGCTCCATCTGCCTTCCAGGGCAGGGGATTAGCTGAACCTCGGCGGCTCTCTGGGGCCGCCATTCTTTTTGCCAGCGCGCCGAGCCCCGACAGAGGGGAGGTTCAGCGGGTCGTGGCGTTCGCACCCAGCCGCAGGAAGCCGGGACACGTGCCCCGGCGCGCGTTGATGAGGAGGTGCGCCAGCAGCAGGCGCGCGGCGGCCTCGTTGCCACCGCAATCGGCCAGGGCCTGGGCGGCGACCTGCTGGGCGTCGGGTTGCAGGGGCGGTTCCGGCATGGTCACGCCGCCCGGCGGTCGTGCTGATCGATGTGGGTGTCGAGGCGTTGCGTCAGGCCGTCGACCCGCTCCGACACGCTGTTCAACAGCGCGTACATCTCGTCCATGGAGTGGGCGCCGATCTCCGGCTGCGGGCGCTGTAGCCACATCCGCCAGCCCAGCAGGCCGGCGGCGGACAGGATCGCGGCGGCCTGGACGGACGGATGGGCGCCGGTCAGGGCCTGGATGGTGGAGCCGATGAGACCGTTGACGGTGGGGTCATCGGCCAGGGCGACCGCGGCGGGAAGGCCGGTGCCGACAGCGGCCAGAGCGACGACGTGGGGCAGCTTCATGGTGGTCTCCTGCAGCCCGGGGCGCGGGCATGAAAAAGGCGCCTTGTCGGCGCCGGGTCGGTGGGATTGGGCTGGAGTGTTGTCGCAGGTTAGGGGATCAGGCCGGCCAGCCCGCGGCGATGTCGATGGTTTCCGGGTCATCGCTGGCCACCACCGCATCCTTGATGGTGCGCGCCGCCTGGACCAGCGCGGCGTAGCGGGCGGCGACCGCGGCGGCCAGGGCGATGCCGTCTTGCGGCGTCGGCAGCGGCAGCCGGCTGTTGTCCAGCGCGATCCACCCCGTGGCGTAGTCCGCCGGCCACTCCAGCGCGCCCAGCTGCACAAGCGCCGCCGTGGTCGCCATGCCCGCCAAATCGGTGCGGCTGGTGCCGTCCAGGGCGAAGCGCTTCCCACCGTGTTCGGCGCCCTCATCCATGTGCCGGTCGCGCAGGGCGTCCACCGCGGCGGCCACCGTCGCCCGCCGCTCGGCCAGCGTCGGCGGCGGCGGGAAGGCCAGGACCGGGCGCCCGGATTCGTCCGGCACGATTTCGGCCCCCGCGGCCTGCCCGGCGAACAGGGCCTCGTAGTCGTCGCGCGCGACTTCCACCAGATCAGCGGGCAGGTTCTGATAGTCGCGGTCGGGCCGGTAGAACCCCCGCGACGACGCGGAATAGAGCATGTGCATGGTGCCCTCCATCATTTTCCGATCGCCATCCACTTGACGTTGACGGCGACGGGTGCGCCGGACGTGGTGGTGGCGGTCACCGTCAGTTGCGTTTGACTGCCCCCGTCCGACCCAATGATGAAGGCGGACGGCACTGCGGTCAGCGTGAAGAGGGTTGCCCCGTTGTGCAGCTGTTCCACCGGGAAAGCCTCCTGGAAGGTGACCGTGGCGTAGCCGCTGCTGTTGGTTTGCGCGGTGCCCCACTTCACAATTTGCCCGGTGGGGTCGCGGTGCATTCCGGGGTTCAGGCCCACAAACGCCCAGGACGACGCGGGCAGGCCCGGCGCGCTGACCAGCAGGAACCGGCTGTTGGCGGGGTCGGCCAGCACCTCCACGATGCCTTGCGCCAGCTGCCCGGCCACCAGGGCGGCGCCGTCCGCCCGCCGGATCGGCCACGCCGGCAAGCCGTTGACCGCCAGGGTGCAGGCGCCGGCGTTGGCGGCGTGGGCGTAGAAGCGGATCAGACTGTTGGTCACCAGGGCCAGCGGCGCCGGCGTCAGCGCGATCGCGTACGCCCACGCGCTGCCGGTGGACACCGGGCATTGGCACTGCAGCGCCAGCAGGTCGGCGCAGTCCCCGACGAAGATCGTCTTGGCGTTGGTGGTGCTCCAGGTCAGGTTGTTGGCGTTGCCCTGGCTGTTGCGGATCGTCCTCGTCACGGTGAAGGTGTCGCCACTGCCAGCGGTCGCGTAGCCCTCCACCACCGCCCATTGCGCTGCGGCCTGATCGATGATGGTGAAGATGCCGGCGCGGGTTGGTCCGGACCCGTAGGCCGTGACGATGGTACGGCTCTGCGTCGCCGACGCATCGTCGACCAGCGCAAAGGAGGTGGGGCCGGCGCCCTGGATGGACTGCCGGACACGGCTGCCGAGCGACATGTCTGAGGTCTCCGTGAGGTATCAGGCGCCGAGCGCCGGGTCTTCTTCGATGGTCATGCTGTGCGACCATTGTGCGAACTGCGCCCAGGTCAGCGGCGTGGACTCCGCCTGCCGGCCGAGGATGGCTTCGGTGGACTGGTAGGCGCCGCCCGGCTCCGGGATGAAGACGATCTGCTCGCGGACGCCGATGCGACGCAGGAACTCCTTGAAGGGGCCCCGCGCATCCTCCTGCCCAAGCGCCTCATAGCCGAAGCTGATCTCCCGGTAGGTTGCGCCGGGGTCCACCGACACGGCGCCGGAGCGTTTCCCGCGCTGCTTGGTGTCCATCGGCACGGGGCGCTCCTTGATCGGGTAACTGATGTTTCGCATGGGCTGGATGACGCCAGAGGCCCACAAGCGGCCAGTGATCAGGTCCCCCGGCGCCTGGCCGTTAACCGTCTGCGTGGCCCTGGCCGGGTCGCTGATGTCCACCCGCGCATACCGTCCGACCACCGGCGCGTCGAGTAGGCGCAGCGTTGCCCAGTATCCCGGAGCGACGCCGGCCGCCACCCACCCGCTGTCGTAGACGTCGCCCACCGCCGTGGTGCGGTCGGGGCCGGTCCGCGCCACCGCCTGCGCGTTGGTCAGGCGCTGCGCGTACAGCGTGACACGGGCGATGGTGCCGCTGTAGTCCTCAGACCCCAGCCACAGGCGGTTGAGACCCGACAGGACCGGCGCGGCGACCGTGCCCCAGAGCGTCCCGGCGGCGGCCAGGGCGGCGTCTCCGTTGGCGACCGCCAAGGCCGCCACGACGCGCTCCCCAGCGGTGAAGGCGTAGCTTCCCGCCCAATAGGTGTCGCCGTCCATCTGCACCAGGCCGCGCAGCCCCACGCCGTCAGACAGGCGCAGCTGCAGCCGGCGCCCGTTGTCGCCGCGATCGATCTGCACCGGGCCGCCGTTGCTCGCCGGGTTGGCGGGCCGCCCCGGCGGATTGAACTCGCAGACCAGCGTGCAGGCGGCCGGGTTCCAGCCGGGCACGCTGGCCAGGGCCAGGGTGGCGACATCGGCGGCGCGGGTGGCGGCGGTCCCGTTTGTCGGCACCGCCGATCCGGGAACCGTCCCGGGCTCGTACTGCACGCCCCAGACCAGCACCGCACCGGCCGCCTGACCTGCGTTCGGGTGATTGAACGGGCGCAGGTCGAGCGTCGCAACGGTGTTGCCCGTACCGTTGTTGGCCAGCGGCACCCAGACGCGGTACCAGCCGCCCGGCCAGGGCTCGATCCCGATCCCCTCGTTGACCCCCTGCGACAGGACGACGGTCCCGGTCTGGAAATCGGCGGTGGCCAGGGACAGCTTGGATGTGCCGCCGGTGTTGTAGGCGATCCCGACGTTCAAATAGCGCCCGGCATCGACATGGCCCCAGACCGACAGCACACGGGACAGAGTGTCGTTGGGGATGGCGACGTTCCAGCGGCGCAGGCGATCGGCGCCGGTGACCGCGGACGCCAGCCGGTCGGCGGTCAGCGTGCCGTCCGGCGCGGTTGCGACGTTGACGGTCACCGTGGTGTTGCCGAGCGGATCGCCCCACTTGTCGAGATCCTGCGACCACGGCACCAGATTGGCGCCCACCGGCTCCAGCTGCAGACCGAGCGCGACCATGGCGCTGGTCGCCGCGTCGTAGCGGTAGGCGAAGCGCGGCACGTTGACGGCCGCGGTCTTCAGCAGGCCGTCGGCCGCCAGATAGGTTGCCGTGCCGGCGCGGCTGAAGCTGATGCGCGGGTCCAGCCCCCCGGCGGTGAAATCGCAATCCAGGATCGGCACCGCCTCCGCAAGCGGCGTGCTGTTGCCGACGCGCCACCGCACCAGCGCGGAGCTGGTCAGCAGCGCGCCGAACAGGCCCAGCAGACGGATCGGCTGCGCCGTGCCGAAATCGGCCGCCGCCCAATCCCGCGTGGTGCCGGCGGTTACCCAAGGTCGCTGCGGATCGGGGTCTGCAAGGTTGCTGACCGGCAGGTTGGACCGCTGCGATCCACACGAGAGGACGGTGGTCGGCAGATCGATCAGATTGCCGAACCCGAAGAGTGCGTTGGCCATGGGTCATCCCCAGACGATGATGGTTGCGATGCGGTCGCCGACGTCTTCCGGGAGGGCGACGACGCGGACATCGCGGCCCTGCGCCAAGCCGTGACGCGGCCACGTCACGCGGAGCGACCGACCGAGCCAGAGGGAGGCAGCCACGACCAGCGGCACCTTGAGTGCCCAGGCGCCGCGCGACCGGGCGTAGAGGGCTTGCAGGTAGCTGGCGAGGTCGGAGGCTGGGCCGGGATTGTCGAAACCGCTGTTGAGCGTCAGCTCCGGCGCCGTGGGATAGCGGGACAGGATCAGGCTGTTTGCCGACGGCGGCGCCTCCCGATATTCCCGCTCTGCGAAAGCCTTGGTCGCTTCATCAGCGGTGACCAGGATCGCGTCCCGGCTGATGACCGAGTAGCACCGCCGGTAGTTGACGGCAGAGCGCCAGACAGCCGGGGCGATGCTGGCCGGCAAGGTGCTGGGCGTCACGTCTAGCAGCCCGGCGCCGGGCACCAGCTCCAGATCCGGCACGCCCGATTCCTCCAATCGACCGAGCCTGATCATCCCGGTCCGGTCATCGCCCCACCAGCTCGCGCAGGACTGCATGACCGTCGAGACGGACTCGCCTACAGTGGTCTGCGATGTCCATGCAAAGCCGCAGGCCCCCGGCAGGTAAGCGGCGTGGCTGGTCACCGTCCCGCCGGCAACGACGCCGCCCAGGCCGCCGATCTCCAGCAAGCGCGCCGCGATCTCGGCATGCGTCTCGACATACCCGCCCTCGGCGTCGCCCTCGATGTCGGCGGTGACGGTGCCTTGATAGGGTTGGCTGCCGCCGGTCGACGGCACGGCTCGCACCAGCCCCTCTGCGCAGCACGTCGCGTACTGGCCACCGATCATGCTGGCCGCCTTCAGCGCGGCCTCGGTCGGGTAGTCGCCGACGTAGGAATAGGCGCCACCCTTATCCCACAGCCCTGTCACGCCTTTGATGCGGCGGAAGTGGCAGCGGAACAGGCCGTAGGCGGTGTCGTAGCACTCCAGCGGCACCCAACGGGCGATGCCGAAGACGCCGGGCACGGCCTTTCCCTTCCAGGCCGCAGGGCCGTCCTTCCCCCCGGTGCCGCCATAGGTCGGCAGCAACGAGAGGTCGGCCAGTGCCGTCCGGTCGCGGACGGTCAGCCCCATCACGTCGTCATCCGGCGCCCACGCCACACCGACGCCGTCGAAGACCGGCACGGCCTCGGACAGGTCTTGGCCACGGATGAGGCGCTTGACCACAACGCGCCGGCCCTGGACGGCGAAGCTGTCCGGCAGACTGTCCAGCACGCCGTCATCGTTGCGCAGGGCCAGCAGGCCGAATGTGCCGGCGACGCGTCGGCTGTCGGTCGGCGACAGCGGCAGCCGCCGCTCAACCGAGAACCCCTGCACCCGCCCCTCGTACAGCCGGCGCGGCGCCACGCTGTCGGTGGGCGCCGTCAGGTAGCTGCGGTCGGCGAAGTAGAGCGGGACGATGGAGCCCGGCGGCTGCTCCTCCTGACCGGGCAGCGCGTCGAGCATCCCCGCATCAAGCACCAACGGCGCCCCATAGGAGACGCCGTTGGTGCCCTGCCACGGATACAGATCCACGATGTAGACATAGTCGATGGCGCGCCCGGTGCCGACCGAGGTCAGCACCCACGGCACCAGCTCGACACCCAGGCTGTCGAGCGGCTGGGTGTCGAGACTGTAGGCGTCGAGCATCAGGCGGCCTCCGACTTCTGGTCAGCGAGCAAGGCGGCGAGCTTGGCTTGCAGGGCCGCCTTGGCCTGCGCATCGGTGCTGGCCTCGATGGCCTGTTGGATGAGCGCCAGGGCACCCACCATGACGTGTTGCATGCGGGTGTTGGTCTGCCGCGACGCGACCAGTTCGCGACGGACCTCCTCCAGCTTGGCGGTGACGTCCCCACCGAGCATGGCCCGGGTCTGCGGAGCGGTGAAGACACGCTCCCCACCCCGGAAGCGGACCAGCTCCGGCCCCTCCTCACCGACCATCGCCCAACCAGCCAAGGCGCTGTCGGTGCCGACTGCGTAGCCGGGCAGGCCTCGCCGCCTGCCGTACTCCGTCACGCTGCCGGTCGTCCAGGAGGACAGGGCCGCATAGTCGGCGGTCGTGCCGTACATCGTCCGACCTACGCTCAGCAGCGCGCTTGCTGCCGCCGTTACGGCGGATGCGTCCGACCCCGAGAGGGCCGCCCCGAACTGCCTCTGCGCCTCGCTCAACTGCTCCGGGGCAGACAGAGCGGACAGGTTGCCGAGCTTCTGGTCGTTGAGCCAAGCCGTCAGGCTGCCTGCCTGCGCCGTCAGCTTGACCATGGCTGCCCCCTGTCGTTCCAGCGCCTGGACCTCGGCCAGCCGGGATCGGACACCGGCATCGGTGACCTCCGCCAGCTCGCGGGTCTGTTTGATGCGCAGGGCCTCCGCGTCGTAGGCATCCTGGGACACCTGACCAAGCTGCACCTTGGCCGCCATCTCCCGTAGCGTCAGGTCTTCCAAAGCCGACGCCATCTCCTTGGACCGCTCCTTGGCCGCCGTGGTTGTGCCGCGCAGGCTGTCCGCCAGCTTGGACATCACGGGGTCGAGATCCTTGAAGTAGGCCACGACATCATCGATCTGGCTGTCGCTCAGCCCGTCGATGATCGCCTTGGCCTGCGCCTCGTAGAGCGCATTCGGGTCCCGACCGGCGGCGACCATGTCCAAAGCGTTGGCGTTCCAGTAGTCCCGGACACCCTGGAGGCTGTTCCGGTAGCTCAGCCCTTGCGCCTCGTTCATGTTCGCGGCGTAGGTGGTCCGGACGCCCGCGTAGATGCGCTCCAAGCCCTTTTCTTGGATCGTGTCGATGGTCTTGGCGAGTTCCGGGTTGACCTGCTCCAGCACCGATTTCCAGGCCGCAAGCTGGCCGGTCAGGGTTGCCACCGCGGTCTGCGTCTCGGTGTAGGTCCGCGGGTTGGCGATGTCGTCCAGCAGGTTCGTGACCTGACCGGACACCAGCGCTTTGTACTCCGCCGATGCCCCGATTTCGCCGGCCTTCTTCATCTCCTCCAGCATCGGAGCCAGACCATCCGCAGCCGCCTTGAAGGCCGCCTTCTGGACAGCGCCGATAGACTTGTCCATCTCGGACAGGGCCGTCGTTGCCGTTTCGATACGCTTGGCAAGCCCGAGGTAGGAGTTGATCTGCTCCAGGTCGGACGCGCCTTTCACCACGTCCGATCCCAGAGCGCGACCGACCAGCCCATCAGCCGAGAGGGAGCCGACAAGTTGCTTGATCAGCTCCTCGGGTGTCCTGACGCCATTGCCCTTGACCTTTGGCCCGCCGGTAAAGAGGCCGTAGGTGCCGTCCGGCGCCTTCAGCCCGTAGGCGTCCGCCATCGCGTTGAAGGCCGCGGCGATCTGCGCCGTGGCCTGCCGGACCCCGGTGGCGTCGCCACCATTGTCCGCGGCGCTGGGGCCCTCGCTGAAGCGACCGCCAGAGACGACGACGTTGCCCTGTGCATTGGGTCCGACAGACGCCTTTTGTGTGCCGACCAGCCCCATAATGCCGCCGACCACAGCCCCGATGCCGAGGCCGATGGGGCCGCCAAGGGCGCTGAGTCCGAGCAGATTAGCCCCATAGGCCGCAACGGCGCCCAGCGCCGCGCCGGACAAGCCGCCCACCGCCTTGCTGTTCGCCGACGTGCCAATCATGCCGCCGACGGCTCCGCCAAGGGCGCCAGCACCAGCCGCGCCTAGGACGCCCCCTAGCGTGGCCCCGCCGCCCGTCGCCGCGGCGGTGTTGGTGATGGCTTCCGCACCAACGACGTCCACGAAACCCGGAGCTACACCCGACGTGCCGGTCCACAGAGGCGTGGACATCGCCGCCTCGAACCCACCCGTCAGACCCAGCTTGTCGCCTGCCCAAGATAGCGCCTTACCCGCCCCCCAATTGGTCGCCATGTCGGTCGCCTGACCGGTCAGGCCGGCACCGTTCTGGTTGGCGGCGTTCTGGTTGGCCGGGGAGCCGAAGAGGTCAAGCAGGCTTCCCTGCGTGTTCCCACCAAGCCCGACCATCCGACGCAGGTCGACCGACGCCAGACGGGTGAGGTCCGACAGAATGGACGCCGTGATGCCCTTCCACAGGTTCCCGAAGTCAATGGAGGCGTCCTTGCCCTGGACGATGGCATCGACCAGGGAGTCCCCGAGCCGTTCGAAGGACTTGTCCAGGCTGCTGTTCACCGTGTCCCAGGCATCACGGTAGTTGTAGACCTCCTGCTGTTGACGGGCGATGGCCGCCGCGCCTTCGAGCTGGATGTCCACATTCCGCCGGGTGGCGGCGTCAAGCTCCCCATACTTCTCGATGGTCAGGCCCATCGCCTTGAGGGCATCGTACCGAGCCCGCAAGTCGAGGGCGGCAAGGTCGCTCAATCCCGCCGTTGCCCGATCAATCGCAAGGTCTTCCTTTGCCCGACGCAACGCGTCGGCATAGGCCGAGATGTCCTTGTTCAGCCGGGAAAGGTCACGCTCCTTCAGCTTGTTGATGTTGCGATCCAGCGCCTTCGTCCACAGATCTTCGCCCTCGGCGGTGTTCCGAATGCTCTCGGGATACTCGCGCAAGGTCTGAAGGTAGGCCTCGTTGTAGCGGTTGGCCTCGCTGACGGCCTGTCCGGAAACCCCATAGGCGGCGATCAGGCGGCTGTTGGCTGCGATCTGCTGGTCGATGCCACGGACGAACTCGTTGTGGATCTGCGCGCGGGCTGACTTCTCCTGCTCCTCCCGCGCAGCCCGCACAGCGGCCGCAGTCCCGTCCATCCGGTGAGCATAGACTTCCGCCTCGATGGCGGCACGGCGCATCGCTGCTTCGCCCAGCCCCGCCGCTTCGGCGTTCAGACGGGCAGCGTTGGCGCCTGCGCTGAGGCTCAAGCTCAGCTCCGCAACCGCCCGGGCCTGCCCCGCTGTCACCTGAGTCACGGCGGTGCCGACGGCCAGCCGACGCTCCTCCTTTGTCGTGGCGGTGCCGAGCAGATTGATACTCTCGACCTCCGCCGCCTTCCGGGCCTCGGCTGCCGGGCCAACGAGTCCGGCATACTTCTGCTCCACCGCCGCGAGCCGCTGCCGCTTGTCGGTCTCGATATCGATGCCCTTGGCCGCCGCCGCCTCGTAATCGGCCCGCTTGTTCTTCAGTCCCTCCAAGGCCCGGCCGGCGTCATCGGCGAACGCCATCAGCCCAGGGTTCTTCAGGCCGCTTTCGAGCTTGGTGATCGAATCCGTGAGAGACGTGATCTCCGTCGCCATCGGACGCGCCGAACGGGCGACCTCATCGGCGGCCGCGCTGTTCTTGACCTGGCCCTGCCAGTCGCCCACCCGGGCCGCCATCTCGCGATCACGGCCGCGCTGCGCGTACCGTTGGGCAAGTTCGGCGTCGGTCGTCGCCAGCTCCCCACGGGATGCGCCCATGCCGGGCGCGCTGTATCGAGAGTCCACCGGTACGGCGCCCTCCGGCACTGCCACTCCGCCGGTTTCGCCGTCGAGCCGACTGGCATCAAGGCCGCGCGCCGCGATCAATTGCCGGCGCCGCTCCTCCAGCCGCGCAATGGCCTGGGCATTCGTCTCGGGGGCCGTGGCGTCGCCGATGGCATTGATGGCGTTCGATGCCGCCCGTTCTACCCTCTCCCACGCTGCCGCAAGCGTCCCGACCTGATCGCCGAGGCCGCGGGTCCGCGTCGCCAAGCTGTCCGCAAGCACAAGCCTCGCCTGCTCCGCCTGCCCGGTGGCGGTCAGGACGCGGATGCGCTCCAGTTCTTTGCCGGTAAGCAGACCATAGGCTGCCGTCAGCTTCTCGGCTCCCGCGACCGGGTCGGCGAAGAGCTGCGCGAGATCCTCGGTCGCCGCGTCGACGTCCTGCTTGGTCGCCACCGCATAGTCGCGCGACAGACCGATCAGGCGCTCCATGCTCTCGGCACCGAGCTTTCCAGCCCGGACGTACGCCACTTCCTGCTCGCGCGCCGACGCGACCGAGATCTTCCCGGCCTCAGCTGCCCGGATCGCAAGGGCCTCCATTCCGTCGGCGGAGCGGCCAATGGCACCGCCCATCAAGGTGACGGATGTCTCGACCTCGCGCAGCGCGGCCGCGTGACGTTCTACGAGGGCAAACGCAGCAACCAACCCGCCGATAGCGGCGATGGCGAGACCGGTCGGACTCGCCAGGAGAGAGATTGCCCGCCCGACGCCACCGACCGCGCCTGTCGCCTGCGGCCCCTGCTGCATCAGGATCAGGAACGGGTTCTGTCCGCCGGCCAGCTGCACGGCGGCGTCCTGGATCTGGTAGCTGAGATTGGTCACCTCGTGGGCGGCCAGCTTGGTCGAACGGGCGGCGTTTTCGTTGGCTGCCGCGTACCGGGTGGTCTGCTGGCGGAGCCGATCCAAGACTTGGATCTTCTCGGCCTCAGTGCTGATCCCTTGAGCTATCGCCCGATCGAGATCGCGCGTCGCAGACTCCAGCGTCTTGTTCGCGCGGTAGGCATCATCGGTCCGCGACTTCCAGCGGTCCAGAGCCCGCCATGCGCTTTCTTGACCGCGGGTGAACTTGGCGGTCGCATCATCGAGCTGGAGCAGGCCGGTGCGGGTACGCTGCGCGGCGCCGGCAGCATTATCGGAGGCGTCGGCAACACGATCCAGCGCGCGAGCGGCGGAATCGGCTCCCCTCTGCGCCTGCCGGTCATCAATGACGACCTCATGCACCAGCGCGTGCGCGAGTTCGACAGCCATGGCGAGCCCCATAGAAAAGGCGCCGCGGACTGGCCGGGCACCGAGTTGATTTGCTTGCGAAGATTCGACTTATGCGCGCAGTGCGGGCATCATCCCCAAACGATTGGGGAGGGGACCATGAACGACATGCTCAAGATCGCTGGCGGCATCATCATCGCCGCCGTCGTGCTGTTTTTCGGCTCCGCGATTTTCTCTGGCGCCAGCGAACAGATGGCTCGCAACAGCGCCGTCAAAGCCGCGGAGGACGCCTGTTTCAAGGAGATCGGGAGCAACCTTGCCCTTGAATACAAGGCCTGCGTTGAGCGCCGCCTGCGCTGGTGAGCGCGGCAGGAGGGGCATCTCGGCGCCAGCCCTCCTGCCTCACCCCTCCGGCCGCTCCTTACCGCCTTTGGTCGCCTCGACCTTGAGGAACTCATCATCAATCGCCCGCACGAACCGGACGAAGCGCCGGAGGTCTTGCGGGTCGGTGTCGCCGTCGATGTCCTTGGCGTAGGCCAGCATGGCGGTCATGGGGATGGCGCCGACGCCCACCCCCACCGGACGATCCCCAGACAGGTCCGAGAAGGCCCGCCAGAACCGCCGCAGGCCGGGGTTCAGGTCCGGCGCATCGAGAAGGACAGGAGGGAACTCCTCGTCGTCCTCCATGCAGGCCCGGCCGATCTCCTCCGCCCGCCGGCCCCAGGTGAAGGTCCAGCGGGCGAACTCCCTTAGTTTCCCTCCGCGGCCTGATCGGCGGCGGCCTGGAAGTTGCCCTCGTCCAGGGCGATAACCAGCACCTTCGTGCGGAACGCCTTGTACTTCGGCTGGGCCAGCAGATCGCCGAGGCGCTTCTGATCCTCCGGCTTGGACAGGTCGACCTTGAAGGGCTCGCCGTCCACCGTGAAGCCGACGAACTCGGTCAGCAGTCCCTGAGCCAGCCAGTTCGCGTTGATCTTGGCCTGGATCTCCGCCGGGACCTCCTTCCAGGAGGCGTAGGGCTTCCACAGCCGCTCGCGCACCTTCTGCGCGCGGTCGGCGCCGGCGCTGCGGACGCAGATATGCGTGCCGCCGCCGAACTCGATCTTCTTGCCGTTCTCGTAGGTGGCGGGGTCCACGGCGAAATCGTTCAGATCCATGATGATGGTCCTTCTGTCGGAAAGGAATGAGGGGTGGGCGGGGTCCGACACCCCCGCCCATGCGCGCATGCGCTCCCCATCCCCGAAGGGATCGGGTCCTGTGTCGGCAGGGATAGGCAACCGCCCGGCTTACGGCCCGGCGAAACGATCGATCTGCATCGTGCAGCCGGTGACCGGATCGGGGTCGGCGCCCCACTCGAACCGCGCCATGATGTCCGAGTTCGCGCCGCCGGCCGTGATGGTGGACTTGCCCAGCACCACCACCGGATAGGTGACGATGTAGGTGTTGCCGGCGCCGTCGGTGACGCGGTAGCTGACGTTGACCTCAGCCTCGGCCTTGTACTTGTCGTAGAGGGCGTAATCGCTGAAGTAGGCCTCCAGCGTGCCGTTCGCGGTCAGGGTGCCCTTGCGCATGCCCTGCGCCTTGGTGCCATCCACGGTCGAGGTGGAGACGGCGTACTGCGCCGCGGCGCCCTCCTTCTGGAAGGTCGAGTTCACAGACATGATCTTCGCCGCCAGGGCACCGCCATCCAGGGCCACGGACTTGAGGTGGGTCACCACGCTCATGACCTTGTTCGTCGGCGCCGCGGTGAAGCCGGAGCCCAGCGCGGCGACCTGCTTTTCCTCGCTCCGGCAGAGAGCATCGAGCGTGCCGGAGAAGAAGTCGCCACGGGCCGCGTTGATCTGCCCGCCCGTAAAGTAGGTTCCGGGATAGGCGAAGCCCAGCGAAGCGCCTAGACGCTTCTGGATGGTGAAGCTGTTGAACGTCGTGCCGTTGCGCAGCATCGTGCCGGTGATGGTGACCGTGGCGCCGGCCGCCGCTGTGGTGGCGCCACCCTCCAGCGTCACCGTCGTCCCGGTCGCGGCGGTGACCCGCTTGAAGCCGTTGTTGGCCGGAGCCGTGGCGCCTGCGATCTTGATCCACTGCCCGACGGCGATGGTGGAGAACTTGCCGGCGGTGGCGCTCGACAGGCCGGTGGAGGTGAACGCGATGTCGGTGCCGGTGATGTTCAGCGCCGTCGACCAAGCACCATTGACCGCGCCGGCCCAGAGGTCATCGACGTTGCCGTAGCTGATGCCGAACTGGATGTTGCCGGAAGCGGACACGTCCTGCGTCACGGCGGCGGCGGCCTGCCCGTCGGACCGGATTTCCGGCGGGCGGGTGCGGTTCTTGCTCTCGGAGAAGCCCTCCGAATTCACGCGAAATTTCTGATACGCACCCGTCGGCGACGTGCCCCAGGTCGTTTCCGCGGCGTAGGACAGCTCCAGATCGTTGCTGTCGGCGCCGGCCTGATAGCCGGTGGTCGGCATGGCCTTCTCTCCTCAAAGAAAAAGGCCCGCCGAAGCGAGCCCGTTGGGATTGATGCGCGGCAGCCGTCTACGGACTGCCGATGGACTGGTACCGGTAGCCGATGCCGAAGCTGACGCCCCACCAGGCGCTCTGCATGCCCTCCGGGGCGCGCTCTCCGGACTGGCCGGCCAGTCGGTTGCGGCACTCGACGCCGTCGAACTCCTGCCCCTGGAAGATCGCTGCCGCCGCTTCGGCCAGGGCGTCCGCCAGATCCGGACCGTCGCCAGCCGGGATGTAGACGTCGACCATGAAGGCGCCGACCTCATCCCACAGCGAGTTCTCGGCATCGCCGATATCCGCGCGATCGATAGCCGCCCCGGGGAAACGGATGTCAATCCAGGGCCGCCCCTGCGGGTCGAAGCTCCGGTTCGGTTCCCGGATCGTGGCGTCGACCGGGTCCCACAGGGCGGTGAGCCGGCCGCGCACGGCGGTCTTCACGGCCAAGCTGCTCATCGGCGGCTCCTCGTGCCCTTGGGCGACAGCTCGATGTAGGGAAAGCTGGAAGCGCGCTGCTTACCGGCTTCGGTCGGGCGGTGCTTGCCGGCCTCGTGTCCGACGAAATGCCGGTAGCCGAACCGGACATTGACGATGTTGCCGAAGCGGGCGCGCACGATCTCCGACGTGACCTCATAGATCCCATCGGGCGCCTGATTGGACCATCCCTGCTCCAGCCGCCGCGAGTAGGGCAGCAGGTTCACGAAGGTCGCCACATCATCGACACCGACGGTCACGCCCCATTCGACCTGCTCGCCGTTGATGAGCAGCCGATGGCTGTCCGCATACTGGCCGGTGTCGATCGGGGAATGCCGGGCCAGGGTGTCCGCCGTGAACTCCACGGCCGCCTGATGGACGGCGAACAGGTGGACCACGACGCCGCCGGCCTTCACGCTCTCCACCGGCGCGCCGCGGCGCCCGTCCACGATGGTGACGCTCTCGACGGGATGGCCCAGCGCGCGGGTGTTGATGGCTGAGGCCTCGGCATGCGCTTCACGGGCCGCCTGCACCAGCATCTGACGACGGGTCTCGCCGAGGAGGCGGGATTTGGCGAGATCAACCTGGGCTCGGAAGGACTGGAGACGCGCCATGGGCTACCCCCTAACCTGAAGCTCCCAGGCCGCCACAGCCGATCCGGCATAGTGGGCCTTGGTTTGGATGACGTTGTAGGTCCGCCCTTCGGCCTCGATGGCGGCCCCCGGCTTCGGCCCGGTGGGCAATCCGACGGCGGCGAAGGCGGCTTGCAGGATGACCATGCGGCGGTCGCCGACCAGCACGGCGTCCTTGATATCGGACGCCTCATAATCGGCCATGGCGCCGGTCAGCGTGTAGCCGGCGGCAGACGGCTGGGTGATCGTAACCGAGGCGCCGGCCGCCACCGGAGCGGCGAGCGGCGGGCTGATCGGGATGTTGTTGAAGGACTTCGCCGCGCTCGGGGCGATCACGGTGCCGACCGTGTAGGCGGCACCCCCGATGGTGAGGACATCGCCCGGCTGGAGCTTGCCGGTGACGTTGATGTGCTGACTCTGGATGCTGATGGAGGCAGCGCCTGCCGCAGCCGCCGTGACGGTGCTCCACGGCCCGCCCTGGACGCCTCCGGAAGCCGCAGCAGATCGGTAGACCACCGGCAGCCCCCAGGCCACATCCAGGCCCCACATCAGTCCGTCGGCGTCGCGCTGGACCGGCTGCACCGCCTGCACAGTGAAGGTGTCGGCACCAACGGTCAGGACGGCGCCGATCTCCGGGGCCGGCACCTCTGCGCGACGGACATGGAACTGGACCCGCTCCAGCATGACCATCACCGGACCGACGGCGACGGCCTGCCCGCCACCTTGCCGGATCGCCCGGCACGGGGCCGGGGCGCCGGCGGTGGGCGCGTAGGTGGCCGGCTTGCCGCGGAGCTGGAACAGCGTGCGGATGTGGGGGGTGAAGTCCATCACATGCCCTTCAGGTAAGAGGCGCCGTTGGGCGTCATTTCGTTCCCCCGCCTGTTACCCACGGCGACAATCTCGGAGGAAGCCATGCCCAACGCGAATGTGGATTCGACGGTCAACGAAGTTCTCCGGGACGGGAAACCGCGCTCGTTCACGCTCCCGGCCGACAGCTTCAACGCGGACCGGTCCGGCGGGCTGGCACCGTTCCTCCGCTCGCTCACCGACCGAGGCCTCAGCGTCGAAATCCACGGCTCCACGGCAGCCCTGGCGGACGCCAACATCTACCCCGGCACCGCGGTCGAAGGCTGCTCGATCTACGAAGGTGACAGCGGCGAAGCTGGTCGCATGCTGCGGTTCAAGCTCGAGCCCGCCAAGTAGGCCCCAGACGCGCGAAAGGCCGCCCGGAAGCGGCCCCTCGCGATTTCGGTCAGGCGGTCAGGATCAGGTGCGCTTGCCCTGGCGGAGCACCTTCGGACGGGTGCAGACGAACATCGGGTTCGCTTCCATCTCGATGGTCACGAACTCGTTGCGCTTGGTGTCCGGGATGACCCGATAATAGGTCTCCAGGCCCGGCGTATTCACCAGATCGAAGGTGTCCGGCGGGGAGCCGTACTGCTCGAACAGGCCGTCGATGCCCATCGGGTAGAGGTGGCACTTGTCGGTGTTCACGCCGACGCCGGAACCGCCACGGTAGCGGCGCCAGCGGATGCCGCCCCAGTCGAACACATCCATCGGGCGACCGGCCAGCTCGTTGGCCTTGGCGGCGTACAGATAGGTTTCGATCACGTCCGGGTGGTTGGTCAGGTCGCGGAAAAAGGCCGATCCGCAAACCGCCTCGATGACCACCGAGCCGGGGACGAGACCGCCGACGTCGTCCTCGATGCTCTCGATCACCGCCATGCACTTCTTGCGGAGCGCGCCCTTGGCCGGGGTGGCGTTGTCGAGATCGAAGTCGATCTCGGCGGCGGCGGTGATGCCGAACTCCTGATACCAGTCGTAGATGAGGGTCGTGCCGTCGGTGTCCAGCACCTTGCCCTGAAGGGCGTTCAGCATGTGGTACTCGAAGGTCAGCTCGGCATCGTTGCGGAGCTTCAGAGCCCGGCGAGCCACCTCGCCCTGAACCTGCATCAGCTCCGTCTCGGAGCCGAAGGCGCGGATGCCGGCGACCTCGGACGCCCAGATGGTGTCCTCCTTCTTCAGGTGGCAGGTGCGGAAGTCGCGGATGGTGCGGGCATCGCCCTTGCCCTGCGTGCCCGGCGCTCCACGCTCGGAAAACGGGATCAGCGACAGCACGCCTGCGCGGCTTTCGATGGCGAACTGACGGGTGCGGATGCCGCGGAAGGTGAACAGGCCCAGCGAGCGGATGAGGCCCGGCTTGTAGGGGATGTCCTCCAGGCCGCGCGTCAGCTCCAGCATGCTGAAGGCGTTGCCGCTGAAAACGTCCATGGTTGCCATGGCGACGATACTCCTTGGTCAGCCCAACGGTCAGCGGGCGATGATGGAAAGGGCGGCGAGATCGGCGAGACCGGCCGCGATGCCGGTGGCGTCCACGCCCGCGGCCCAGACCAGCTCGGCCTTGTTCACGGTGGCGTGGCGGGCCGTGACGACGGCCTTCACGTCACCGTCGGTGGTGTCGCGCTCCTCCCAGAGGATGGCGGCGGCCGTTTCGGAGCCATCGGTCCCAGCATTGTCGTAGGGGACGTACTTGCCGTTCGCCGTCAGCTTGGCGAGCACGGTGCCGGTGCGGACCACGCCATTGCCAGAGGCGAGGGTCGCGACCTCGCGGCTGATGTCGCCGTTGCCCTCGCAGATGAGGTAGCCGCCGGCGTGGGGCAGGTTTTCGGTAAGCGTTGCCATTGGCTGGCTCTCCTGGTGCGAGGGTTACTTCTTGAGCTTGGCGACCGCGGCGCTCCAGCCGGAGGAGACCGGCGCGAGCGGCTGGCGCGTCGTGTCGGTCACGATGGCCTCGTCCCGCGCCGCCGCCGCGTCGGTCGCCATGTTGCGGGCGACCTGCATGTCGCCGCCGGTCGCCACGAACTGCACGAGGCTGTTCTTCATGTTCGGCACCCGCAGCGTGTCGCAGGCGGCGGCGATGTCCTTGGCGTGGGACAGGGCGGCGTTCACCGCCTTCATCGTCGCCTTGGACTTCAGGAAGCCAGCGGTCAGCGTGGCGAAGCCGGCGGTGGCGCAGGCCTCGGCGATGGCGACCGGATCGGCCGGCGCGTCGGCTTCGGCGGGGGGTGTCACGACGGTCTTGTCGTCGGTCGGCGTGTTCTCTTCCGGCAAGGGGGCCTCCATGGTTGGGCGGGTGGGAGCGGCGGCGGTCGCCGCCAGGGAGGCGCGGGCTCCCCAGCCGCGCGATTTCGCGAGAGCCACAATGTGTTCCGGCGCGCGGGCGTAGGCGCGGACATGGGCGAAGGCGACCGGCTCCGGGGTGTCGACGCCGTCGGCCTCGGCCGCGTCGGCGAACCCCTGGGCGACGGCCTCGGCCGGACCAAGCCACGTCTCGGCGCGCATCATCTCGCGCACCTCCTCGGGGCTCTTGCCGCAGCGGTCGGCGTAGACCTGGGCGTAGGTGCCGCCCATGGTATCCAGCGCGCTCGCCACGCGGCGGTGGTCGTCGCAGGTCCCCCAACTGCCGGCGGACGGGTCATGGATCATCAGCAGGGCGCCGGGGCGCATGGTGACGGTGTCGCCGGACATGACGAAGAGGCTCGCGGCACTGGCGGCCCAGCCCTCAACCACCATGTTCACCTTGCCCTTGTGGGCGGCGAACACCGCATGGATCGCAGCACCCTCGGTGGCGACACCGCCGCCGCTGTTGACGCGCACCGTCACGTCGGTGTTGCGTCCGACCTGGGCCAGGGCGTTGATGACGTCGGCCTGGGAAAAGACGTCGTCATCCCACCACGGATCGCCGCCGACCGTGCCGGTCAGCACGATCTCGTTGCCTCGTACGATCGTGCTCACGATCCGGTCTCCTCGTCTTCGGGGTTGGCCTGCGGGGTGGCTGGTGGAGGCGCCGCCGCAGCAGGGACGATCCCCTTCGCCCGCTCCCGCTCGGCGTCGGCGGCCCGCTGATCGTCGATCACCTCGGCGTCGTCACCTCGGCGGGCGATGGTGCTGGAGCGGGAGTCCAGGCCGCCGGCAATCGCCTTCAGCTTGGCCTCCACGTCCTGCACCGGCTGGAGGTATTCCCAATCCTGCGGCTGCCATTCGACGCGCTTCAGGTCGGCCTCGGTGACCGACTTCGGTACCCGGAGCGCACCGCTCGCCACAGCGGCTTCAATCCAGCGGTTCCAGATCGGCCGGCAGAACTGGAAGGCGACCATCTGGTGTTGGAGCTGGGCCACCGTCCGCTTCATGGTGTTGAAGGCGGCCCGGAAGGTGCGGTCGTTGGTCTTCTCCCAATCGCCCGACAGCTCCTCATAGACCAGATCCAGGCCGGCAGCGGTGGTGCGAAGCGCGGTGCGTTCGAACACCTCGTCCTGCCCGGCCGTTTCCTGCCACTGCGTGAAGGTGACGTCCTCGCCGGGATTCAGATACTGCATGGTGCCGGGCTCCAGTCCGACCGCCGGCAGTTCGCCGAACTCTTCGGCCACCTGCCCCCACATCTCGGCGATCTTCTTGGCGTCCATCTCCTCGGTGACGGCGCGCTTCACGAAGCCGACCAGCGAGGCCAGCATCTGCTTTCGGAGCAGCGCCGCATCCCGCCACTGCCCGAGTTGGTGCAGCGTCGTGATGGCCGACGCCAGCCAGGGCAGACCACGGAGCTGGTTCGGCGGAGCGAAACGCATGTGGCAGACATCGGCGGCATCCACCCGCGTCTTTTCCCAGCCGTTCACATCCATGACCACACCGGCATCGCCGGGGTTCGCCCGGTACATCCAGTAGGCAACCCGGCGGCTGAGTCCATCGCGCTCGATGCCCTGAACGACCTGCCGCCCCTCGTTCGGGACGGAGTAGTCCAGCGGCACCTGCTCGGCCGGGATCAGCTGCACCTGGAGCGGCACCGGGAGCCCATCGGTGGAGCGGCGGGCGCGGATCCGGGCGAATTCTTCACCGGTTGTCGCCGTCTCCAGCACCGCCTGCGTCTGGAGACCGTAGATGTCGAAGGCGCCGTCGGCATCGGCATAGTCCGACCACTCGGCCCACAGCCGGTGGATCGCATCCCGGACCCGCTTGTTCGTGCACAGCGACCGCGGCTTGATGCCGGTGCCGATGATGTGCGTGCCGTAGAGGCTGACGCCGCGCTTGGCGTGTGGGTTGTTCCGCCGCATGTCGCGCGCCCGGCGGATCAGCTCCGGCCCCTCGGCCGCGACGATGGCGTTGGGGCCGGAGCTGGACGGGCGCCAGCCGCCCATGCGGCGACCGGTGGACGCGCCCTGGTAGGCGGTGGTTGCCGGCGGCGACAGCGGCCCGGCGTCCATGCGGACATCCGGGAGGTATTCCCCGGTCGCTTTGTTCCGGAGACGGATCTTGGCGGTTCGCATGGTCAGTATCCCGAGCGGGGCGTGACGCGGACGGCGCGGTAAGTCCGGCGGCTGGGCTGGGCCGCGGCGGCCACCTCGCTCTCCATCATCGCCAGCGTGTCGCGCATGTCCTTCAGTGACCGGTAGGTCGTGCGGGAGCCGTCGCTGTACTGGACATCCTGCGCCCCGGTGGCGATGGCCGCCTTCAAGGTGTCGACATCGTCTTGCGTCCAGGCCATGTCAGCGCCCCAGGCGGTTCAGGTAGGAGGAGCGACCGACCTTGCGGACCGGTGCCTTTTTCGGTGCGGGCTTCGGCTGCTCGACGGGTGCCGGCAGGGCCTGGGGAGCACCGGCGGCGGCCGACGCCTCGTCCGTCACTGCGGGCTTCTCCCGCGGCGTCTTGTCGGCTTCCGTCGCCATGGCCCACCCCTTGTGCAGCGTTTCGAGACCGCATTTCGCGGCGTAGGCGTAGACGAGACAGACACCGGCCTCGTGGGGTTTGCCCTTCGGCTTGTCCCACTCCGTGAAGCCACCCCTACGGGCAACCAGCTTTTCGGCGGTGAGCTGCTCGAAGTAGGCGTCGGTCAGCGGCTCGGCCCCGGCCGGGACCTGCGCCGGGAAGTGGACGAAGCGCGGGCCGGGCTTCTCGACCGCCAGCGAGCGGTACACGAAGTCGCGCGCCGCGTTGCCGCCGATCAGGTAAACGGTCCCGCCGTTCTGCCCCTTGGAGGGTCGGCGAGGCCAGACCTTGGCCCGCTGGCCGTTCTTCTCCGACCGCCCCTTGATGGCCCAGACGCGCCGCAGCGCCCGGGCGGCACAGAACGCATACGTCTCGGCGGTGTGGTGGCCGCCGGAGTCGATCGATGCCGCCTGAATGGCAAACCGCTTCCCATCCGGCCCGAGGAAGGTGGTCAGCAGCAGGCCGTCAAGCTGGTCCCAGACCTCCTGTTGCGCGGGATCGCCGCGGAACACCCAATGTCCGATCAGCCAGCACTCGTTGCCCGCACCCCAGCCGTAGACCGAGGCCTCGATGCGGGGATCGACGCCTTGATGGGACTGCACGTCGCCGCCCAGCGTCAGGAACCGCACGCCAGGAGGGATCTCCGTCGGGTATGGCTCCGTCCGCTCCGCGAAGGCGGAGACCTTCAATTCCTGCCCGTAGGTCGCCTTGTAGGGGCGGCCGAGGACGAGGTTGACGAAGGGCTGGACGAGCGTGGCGGTGTCCTTCTGCGCCTCCAGCCATTCCCGCACCAGCACCGTCCATGCGGCGTTGGGGTTCAGGCTCATCCCGGTCCAGACATGGAACCCGACATGGCCGGGCTGGGACGGTTTGGCCGTCGGCCGCCATTCGCCATGGGCATCCATCCAGGCCTTGCGGCCCTCGTCGATGATGCAGCCGCAGGTTCCGACGTACCAAACCGACAGGTCGCCGTCCTCGCTGACCGACCACTTGATCCCGTGCGGGACATCGGGACCGCCCCACTCCAGCGCCTGCATTTCCCGGCACTGCGGGCAGGGCACGAAGTACCGGCGCTGGTCGGACTGGAGCCAGAGCTTGTAGGTGCGGCTGGTCTCCTCCAGCAGCGGGGTTCCGCCCCGGACCTGCTGGCGATTCCAGAACGTTTCACCGCGGGTCCAGAACAGCTTGAGCTTGTCGCCCTGCGTCTTGGCCTTCGGGGACCATCCCTCCGCATCCAGCTCGTCGGCGAACAGCCAGCGGGCCGAGTAGCGGCGGAAGGCGTCGTCCGAGGCGGCGCCGACGACGCGCACCGATGCGCCGTTCGACAGCAGGTACTTCGTCGCCTTGTCCTGCTTCTCCCCCTTCCGCACCGGCCGGATCATCGAGGCCAGAACCGGCGTCTGCTGCAGCATCGGCGCGATTTCCGAGCCACCGAAGTCCTCGGCGTCCTCCAGCACCGGTTGGGCCACGGCGCAGAGCGTCGGGTCCTGGTGGAGGTGATAGCCGATGGCCAGAGTGGCGCAGCGGGTGAAGCCGACGCGCGCCGCCTTCATGACGGTGATCAGCGGGATCGTCGGATCGCACATGGCATCCAGCAACCCGCGCTGGTAGCCGTAGAGCGTCACCTTGCCGTGTTCGGCCCCGGTGCCCTTCGGGATGCGGCCGTAGGTCTCCGCCCACTCCGAACCCGTCAGCCGGCGCGGGAACTTCAGCGTGTTGTCGATCAGCCCGAGGAGGCTGGCGCGGAAGGCGGCACGGCCGCGGCGGTAATCACCCGCCCGGTGGAGGGCGATCCTCTCCGTCGCCTCCGCTGCCCGCTGGTTCAGCATCCGCCCACCTCTCCGCAAGCTCTTCCTGCGCGGCGCTGAAGGCCTTGTTCGTCTCGGCTTCCAGGAACTCCTGGATCTCGGCGGCGGACGTCATCGTCGCCGCCCGGCCGGCGACCTTGGCGCAGACATTCGCCATGCCGGTCCGCAGTGCCACCGCGAAGGCCGCCACGTCCGCCGCGGCCTCATGCCGGTTCACGACGTCGTCCAGCAGCTCGGCCGTGCTGACCTCCTCGGCGATGGCCTGGGCCACGGCCTTGCGGCGGTCGGCCTCGTCCTTCGTGATCCGATCGGCCTCACCGCCGGCGTCCTGGACGGCGTCACCAACCGCCCGGTCGATCAGCCAGCCCACGATGTCGGGGATGGACAGTGCCCACTCGACGCCGCGCGACCGATCGGCTTTCGTCACTGCCGGGCAGCCCTGCCCGAGCCACTTCGAGACCGTGTTTCGGTCCCTGCCGAGGATCGACGCCGCCTCGCTGAGGCTGTAGGTCCGTCCCGCCATGTTTCAGCACCCCACGAGAGCCGGAAAGCGTTGAAAATCCTCACTTTTCAGCGGAGGGGTGCTGATGCTGAACTGAAACGGAAATTTTCTTAGCCGGTGGGTTTGCGCGGCAGGGAGCGACCCCCCGGCCTCCGACCCCCTCCAGGGTCCCCGCCTCACAGCGGCAGGCGCCGCCCCGTCAGCCCGGCGCCACGCTCGAACTCCGCCCGCCGGGCCTCCATCCGCTCCGAGATGCGGGCGATGTTGCGCGAGACACCGCGCCACGTCAGCACGCCCAGGACACCGATGCCGATCAGCACCGACACCAGGACGGCCGAGACGATGTAGGCGACGGTCAGGGGATCGGTCATGGTGCCCTCCGGAGCCCAGAGACGACAAAACCCGCCGCGGCGAACCGGGCGGGCGGGCGAAAAACTCGATGGGCGGTACGGCTACCGCAGTGCCGGGTGACTGGAAGGTCACGGCACTGCGTGACGGGGAACCTACTGCAGCCCGAGCACCCTGTCAAGCAGCATGTTGTGTCATGACTGGGTCAACGGGCACAACATTTTGTGCATCAAGGGCTAGCGGGGTCTCGCGCCCGAAGAGATCCAGGACCACGCGCACCACGTCCTTCGAGGCCCCGGCGAACAGCCCGACGAAGTCCGTAAACGGCCCTGCGACGATGCGGACGGGCTGGTCTTTCTGCCACTGGACGTCACGGGTCTTGCGCTTGGCGGGCGTGAAGTCGACCACGCCGCCATCGGCATCGCATCGGTCTTGGATGCACCGCAGGGCGGCCAGCGGGACGCGGCACGGGGCGCCGCTGAGCCCGCGCACCACGAACGCCACGCCGCGGGTGTTGACGATCGGGCGGAAGGACTGGCCGGGGTGGACCCCCGCAAACAGGTACCGGTCGAACAGCGGCTTGGTGACCGTCTCGGTCTTGCCGGCGTGACGGCGCTCCTTCCGGCACAGCGGAGCGAGCACCCGGTACCGCTGGCGCTCCAGTTCCTTAGCCGCAAGCTCGTACTGCGCCAAACCGACATGCGAGACCACGGCAAACCAATCGCACCCCGTGAACCGGTCGTCCATGTCCGCCTCCGCCTTCCAGACCCAGCGCAAGGGTACCGAAAGTCCAGACCGACGCAACATGTTGTTAAAACCATATGGTCTATATGCGAGATGTTGATTTGGCCTTTGTCCGGCGCCTGTGAATGCGCTGCGTTCCGCTGTGTCCGTTCAGACCTTCGTGGCCGCGTAGTTCATCGCGGCCACTTCGGTTCCGGTGGTTTGGGGCAGACCTAAAGACCCAGGGCACGGAGCGTTCCGGTCCAGCGGAGTGCCCCTTTAGGGGCGGAACGACCGGAACGACCGGAACTATTGATTTCATTGAGTTTTTTCGGCCCGTTTCGAGCGTTCCGGACCGGAACGCACCGGAATGCACCGCAGCATGACACTTTGTCCTTACGCATCAAGCGTTTAGCGTTCCGATCGGAACGCACCGGAACGACCGGAACGCTCCATTCCGGCCATCCCGACCGGAACGCTCCGGAACGCCCGGAATGCTCAAACAGGCAAAGATGTGCACAAAGAAAAACGCACTGAGTGCGTCATGATCTCCTTGTCATGACGCACTCAGTGCGTTATACCTATTCTCGTGGTCGGGAGGGGACGGATGGGCCGTCCCCGCCACACAGAAGGGAGAAAAGGGAATGCTCGGAAAGCTTCTCACCCTTCTGATCCTCGTTCTGGAGGTCATTGAGCGGTTGCTCAACCTCCTGAACTAAGGATTGGACCGGAGGGCGGCGGGTGCCTCCGCCGCCCGAAGGCCACACAGGAAAGATAGGGCCGATTCGATGACCGCTCAAGAATTGATCGCATGGCGCGAGCGTCTGGGGCTCACCCAGCCGCAGGCTGCCTTTGCCCTTGGGGTCTCCCTGCGCGGGTACCAGAAGCGGGAGGCAGACGAGGCCCCTATCGACCGCGAGGCCCAACTCGCCACGCGGTACCTGGAGGAGCATCCTGACGAACTGCCCTGGGTGCTGCGTTTCAACACTGGCCGGGCCATGCACCGCGCAGATACCGAGGGGCCGCGTGCGACCGCAGGCGTCGAGTTGTTCAACGCCAAGGAGGAAGCGCTGTCCCGTGCGTTTGAACTGCTCGACGCCGATATCCAGGCTGCTCCGCATCTGCGGCAAGTAGGGCCGGCAGGGACCGAGCTGGACCATTCGGAAATCCGGACACTCCTGGCGCAACTGTCTTGATATATGCGAGGTTTGGACACTGACACTGCGCCAGTTGCGCAGTGTGGTCGACGTGTCAAGACAACAAAGCCCGTCATGACGCCGCGTATGCAAATCGTCCGTGGCGATTTTGAAGCCGCGAAGGACAAAAGAGCATTCCCGTTGTCGCCGCGGCGCGCCATCGACCGATGGAGGCAACCGCTGCGGTTGGAGCAAGCAGGCCGTCCCCTTGGACCGGACGCTGGTTGAGGGGTTTGCAGCATGGCCTTGCAGAATGCGCCAAGCTGATCATCATGTATGTAGAACGGCGTCATCCGTCTGGTTTGGGATACAAAAAAGGACGAATTAGTGGCGAGCTTATGCTCTTCTGTTGCGTTTCTGGCCCCATTTTGCCAAAAAATGGACTTAACGCTTCGCTGGCCCCAACCGATGATGGTTTAAATGGAAGTTAATAGCCTTGCTATAACCAAATTAGGGCTGAAGAACATCGGCTGCTATAAATCTTTGCTTTTGCAGCTTGATAAGAAAGTCAATATTATTTGTGGTGCAAACGGCGTCGGAAAGACTACGATATTGGAAGTTATTGCAGCTTCGTTCTCAGGCGGGCTTCAAAACAGAGTTAGACGAAACGCTAAGACTAAAGAGGATGCGGGCTGGACAATAGAAATCAATAAAAATGGTACGTTGAATACGGGCGAATTTCTTTGCAAAAACTTTTTGCCAACCGACTCGCTGTACCCAGCAGCGCGTGATATTTATAGTGCGGCGCAACATTTTATATATATCAGAGCTGATAGGCAGATCGAATACAAGGCCTTGCCCGCGCTCACCCCCGATATTATTCATGATATTTCGCAATGCTATTCTTTTGCCGTCGGAATTAATAACTATGATTTGAAAAATTGGATTATTGGTAGATACCTTTTTAGCGCACAAGAAAACGGGCTTGATAAAGTGAGCCGTGAGAACTGGGAATTTGCTAAGAGCTGCTTTTCTATCGTCGACTCGGCTGTCTCATTTAGCCGATCGTCGGTCGATTACGATATATATGTCAATACGCGAAGCGGTGAAATCATTATGGAGTATCTATCTTCAGGATTTAAGTCAATTTATTACGTTTTGCTTGGTATTATTAAAGAAATTGAGCTGAGAAGGATTGGTCTCGCACGCAATTTCTCTGGTGTCATATGCATCGATGAGGTGGATCTCCATTTACATCCGACTTGGCAGCAGTCAGCAATGAGCATTCTAACCAGCGCATTTCCAAAAGCGCAGTTCATTGTTACGACGCACAGCCCTCACGTTATCCAGAGAGCTGGTCCAGAGCAAATTATTGCATTGGCTCCTGACCCAGAAGGTTGGCCAAAGCGGCGTGATTTTACTGTTTCGGAATACGGCTTTCAGGGATGGACTGTCGAAGAAATATTGACAGACGTCATGGGTCTCCCAAGCGCGAATGGGCCAGATTATCAGAAAGCTCTGGACGATTTCTACGAAGGAATAGAGAGTGAAAATGGAGAGCTCGTTAGGAGTTCTCTTGATGTTCTATCAAGAATGCTGAAGCCGACGAGTGAACTTTTGCAAGTTCTAAAGATTCAAGCATCATCATTTCGGGACTAACCATGATTAAAGTGAATAGAGTTTCGCCTCCCTCTAGGCTTACCGGCTGCAAGACTATCGAGTTGACGCATCAATATGCTGTTGATAAGTCAAAGTCGGTGTGGAATAAACCATATATCAGGGAACGTCTTCTGGAGATGTCTCACGATAAATGCATTTACTGCGAGAGCAAATTGGAGGAAGATAGCTATCTTCGTGTTGATCATTTTTATTGTCGAGAGCATTACGAAGAAAAGGTGGCTTTATGGCATAATCTTCTGCCTGCTTGTGAAAAATGCAATGGCAAGAAGTCATCCCTAAACGTTGCTATTGAACCCATCATCGACCCTACTAATCAAAACCCGAGTGACCATCTGTCGCTCGTTAACTGCGTCCTTTTTGGCAAAGACTCTTTGGGTCGAAACACCCAAAAGGTCCTTCAACTCAGTCGTCGATTTGGAGAAACTTGGTGGAAAATTTCGAAGGCAATACATGATAAGGTGGATGTGTTAGAGTCTAAGGCACATCGAGTATCTAAATCGAAGCTAGTCAGTGACCAGGAGGATTTCTCGAGTTCAGTGCTCGGCCTCTTCGAAATGACGAGCCCTAAAGAGCCGTTTTCTGCTGTTGCTGCAACAGCGATTGTTCAGGACCGGAGGACTATTTTTATTGTGGATGCATTGAAGGGAATGGGGTGCTGGACTGATGATCATCAAGCTCTATATAATAATATTAAGGCTGTAGCATTGGTTTGATGCGGGGATTTTGTTATAGAAAAGAAACATAACGCTTTGGGTTTATTGGCCCGTTGGCTGCCAGCGTGCTAATTCGTTCAGAAGGTGCAGACAGCCGAATAAGCTTGGTGAGAATGGCATCGGCGGGCCTGGTCCAGACGTAGGACTCGGGCGCCTTGTTGTCCTCGCGGATGTAGTGAGCGATTGCATCTTGGAAGGTCGTCCACGGACTTGGGGACGCTGCGCGGGATGCCCCCTCGCTTGATTAGCGAAAACAAACCCTGACGGCATTGATCCACGAGGCCGACTTGGGCGTGAAATAGAAAACCCAGCGCGGGTGATCGGCCACCCAGGCCAGGGTGTTATCCGGACCGCGCCTTTCGCCGCAGCTCGATCGGCGCGCGCTCGTCCCGTCGCGTCCGGTCCGCCTTGAATAGGTAGGTCCCGACGGTCACCTCCACCCCGATCGGCAGGGCTGAGGCGATGCGCTCGCGGGCCTGGCTGTCCTTCACGCCCCACCGGTCGCGCAAGGTGGCCAGCACGTCCATCAGGAGGCACCCGTCGGACGGCATGGCGTCCACGATGGCCTCCAGGTCGGCGGCGGCCCGCTCGTTGGCCTTCTCGGTCTGCCGGTCGTCCGCGTCGCGCCGGGCCGCCACCATGTCGAACTGGACGTGCACGCCCACCGTGTCCGCCGGGCCTTCGCCATCTTCGTCCAGCAGCGGGTCGTCGATGCCGCCCTCGGTGCCGTTCCGCAGGGACACGCTCTCCAACTGGAACCAGCGCGGTTCCCAGGACTTGGGCGCGTAGTTGCCCTTGGCGCCGTCCAGGCGCACGAGGCGCGCGGCCACCTCGGCCTCGATGTGGAGGGCTTCCGCCGTGTCCTCGGACATGGAGGACAGGGTGTAGGCCACGCGCACCGCGCCAATAAATGCTCCGGCTCCCCGAGCAGCATTCATGTCGCCGGCGCGGGCCTCGCTGTTGCCCGAGTGGTTCTTGACCGTGTGGTGCACGAGATCGACGGTGCAATCCGTAGCCTGGGCGATCTCCCGGAACACGCCGATGACCTTCTCGACCTCTTCGTTCGCGTTTTCCGCCACGCCGTCGTGGGTGGAGACGAACGGGTCGCAGGCCCAGAACACGATTCCGTTGTCGCGGATGAACGCCTCGATCTCGGCCACCATCTTGTGGCGCCGGATGGTGCCTTGGGCGTCTTTCCCCGCGACCACGAGCCGTTGGTCGGCGCCCGACGAATAGAACAGGTGCGGGCGCACGGCGTCGAAGTCGATGCCGTAGCGCATGCAGACGCCGGCGATGCGGCGTTCCAGCTCGTCCAGCGGGTCCTCGTTGTTGTGGACCCAGGCGTTGCCCCGGACGTGGACCTTCTCGCCCGTCAGGTCGTCCCGGCCCGTGATGACGGCCAGCGCGGAGAGGATGGAGAAGGTGGACTTCGACACGCCGGGGGCGCCGATGCCGCCCGTCACCGCGCTGCGCAGGAACCGGGCGCCCAGCACCCAGCGCCGCCGCTCGATTCGGCTGGGGTCGAAGGCGCCGGGAAGCTGGCGGGGCACCGGGGCGTACCGCTTGACCGGCTCGTCTTCCTCCAGCACCTCGCCGAACTCCTCCGCCGCGACGGGGAAACCGTGCTCTTGCGCCACGTCCCGGATGTAGCCCCAGCCCACCTCGAAGGGCGGCTTCATGCGCTCCCAGTCGCTCATGACCTCGATGGGGTCGTTGCCCGCGATGGTCTCGTTGCCCTCCCAGCGCGCGGCCCATTCCTCCCACACCTCCATGGCACGGTCCGGATCGTCGGCGCCGGCCGCCTTGATGGCGCAGCCCATGCGCAGGTAGTCGGTCCGGCTGGGGAACTGGGTGTTGTCGTTGGGGATGCGGGACACGGCGTCGGTCAGGGCATCGAGGCTCGGGGCCTTCAACTCGTCCTGCACGATGGCCTCGCGGTCCTTCACCTCGTCGCCTGATCCCTCCCAATGCAGGTCCGTGCAGCCGATGCAGTCGAGGAGGTCTTCCATGTCCTGCGCGAACGTGTCGAGCTGGGCATGGGTGATGGGCGTCAGGGCGTCCGCCCCGCGCTCCGCAGGATGCGTGTCCCAGGTGTAGGGCTTGCGCGTGACGGGGTGGATGCCCTCCACGACAAATTGTTGGCCGTGGCCCAGCAGCTCCACCAGATGATCGCGCCCGTCCGGCCCTTTGAACCGCAGCCGGCGGCGGACCATGGGAGACTGGCCTTCAGCCAGACGGTAGACCAGGAGCAGCTTGGGAGCGCGCCCGGTGCGCGCAGGCGCAGGGCCGAGGTGCCGATCGGCCAGCCCCTGGATGAAGTCGCGGATCTCCAGGTCCGTCACGTCGATGTCCACCGCCGGGAAGCGCGTGGCGCGGAGGCCCAGGTTGGCCTTGTGGCGCTCCCAGGCTGCCACGTCCTCGGCCGTCGTCTCGTGCTTCATCCAGTCGAAGCCATACCAGCCGTGGTGTCCGTGAAGGCCGGGGACTTTCCCCCGGTCCTCGGGCGGAGCTTCGTGCGCTCCGACAGCGGGGCGCCCGGCGGCACGACGGAAATCAGGTCGCGGAAACCGGCGGCGAACCAAGCGCTATAGGTGGTCATGCGGGCGGGCATCTCCGATGTAGGCTCCTTAGCGCACTTCATGCTTGCAACCCCTTGGAAAAATTTGTCAACTTTTGTCCATGAAGACTATCGTTTGCAGCTTTTTAGCTGTTTCCGTCGTTGCCGCGGTTATCGTGGTGGTTGCGGTTCTTTTCATACCCGCCAACGTTCCTGCATGGGAGCCTTCCTATTCAGCCACGGGAGATGCCGTAAAAGAAGTGGCTAAGGCGTTGTCCACGGCTCCAGATTACTTGGCGCAGCCAACAAAGTTTGCTCTCTACCATTGGCAAACACTTATCGCGGGCGTGCTCGCCTTTATCGCGGGACTTAGTGCGTTTGCCGCAGCGGCAGTTGGAGCAACGGCACTTCGTGATCAGACGAATGTAATGGCTAGAGCTACCACCGAGGCTGCTGAAACCCAAGCAAATGCCCTTGTCCGGCAGGCAGAAGAGGCGACGGCTTCTGTCAAGATGCAGATCGACGATGAAGCACAACGCTATGCGCGTGAAGTATCTATACGACGGAGAGCGCTTTTTCGTGCGCTTTTGGCGAATGCGAACATTATTAAAAGGCATAACAAAGGCTGTGTTATTGCGCTTGATAGTGATGAAATATACGATTTTGAAGCGAGTAGGTTTCGTAACTATATTGTTCCTACAATTCCGCCAAGCTATCCAGTAAATTGGGAGGATTATTCCTTCTCTGAAGAGTCCGTTACTGAGAAATCGTTCGACGTGATACTTGAAATTGATACTGCAAAGCGAACGCTTGATGGGTACTTTTCGAGTGTTTCTAGCGATGCGAAAATCAGTAGAAGCTTTGGCGGCGCAATTAAAAAGGTATTCAATAGTATTGATGAAAAATGCGACGCGCTTATATCTGAAATTTGTGAAAAAATGGATAAGAACCCGATTGGGAGTTAACTTTTTGGTGCGCGTAGTGTCGGATGATTGTGTAACATTCATTTCCGGTACCTCTTGCCCCGCCAGCCAGCCGCAGCGACGGGCAGCCCCGCGGCCCAGGCCAGCAGGTTGCACATGATGGCCTCGAACTCCTGCACGGACCCGTGGCCCTCGGGCGGCTCGGTCACGACCTCGTCGTGGACGGTCAGGACGACGGGATACCCGGCGTCCTCCGCATGCCGCATGCCGTTGGTCATGACGTCGCGGGCGGTGGCCTGGACGGCGTTCTCGGTCCAGAGGCCGCCATAGCCCTTCTGCTTCGACCATTTCCGCGTCTTGCTGTCCTGGCCCCAGAAGGTCACCGCCTCCTTCATGGCGGGCTGTTCGACCAGGGCGCGGCGCCGCTCGGCGTCGTATTCGATGAGCGCGGCGCCAAAGCGCTCTTTGGCCTCGTCCTCGCTGGGGCAGGGGTGCCAAACCTCGTCCGTCCAGGGCATCTCGGTCCATTCGACCTTGGGCGACGCGTAGGCCAGCGGGCGCCCGGACGGCAGGACCATCCACAGGAAGCCGCCTTTCACGCGGAAGGCGATGCGGCCGCGCAGGCACCGGACCACGGCACCCGGGTTGCGCACGGCTTCCAGCGCCGCGGCCTCCAGGTCGCGCCACATCTGGACGACGGCAGGGTGCGCGTCGCGCCACGCGCGCTTGAGGCGGTCCGCCTCTTCGTCCGGCACCTTCACCCCGTAGTTGGCCGCCATGTTCTGGAAGGCCCCGACGCCGCCCTGGAAGCCCATGGACAGTTCCATGACCTTGCCGACTTGGCGCTTCTGGTCGTCCACCTCGGAAGGATCGAGCGAGAAGGAGCGGGCGTAGGCGAGGACGTAGAGGTCAAGCCCCTTGCGCTCCGCCTTGCCGTCGGGTGTGTAGCCCGTGACGGTGTCGTAATCGCGGAAAGCCTGGAGCTTCCAGGTCTCGCCGGCCAGCCACGCCGTCACCCGGCCCTCGATGTTCGAATAGTCGGCGGCCACGAGGTCGTGCCCCTCCGCCGCGATCAGGCAAGGGCGGAGCAGGGAGGCCACAATGGCGAGCGGGGCGCCCAGCATCATCGAGACCAGCGCCGCGTCCGCGCACTGGAGGATGAACTGGATGACGTCCTCCTTCGCGCTCGCCCGCGGGAAGTTCTGCGGCTGCACCAGCTTCCCGGCCCATCGGCCCGTGCCGGCGCCGTGATAGAGCAGCAGGCCGCGCACCCGCTCGTCGGCGCAGACGGCGTGCAGCATGGCGGACAGCTTGGCGGTCGAGGACTTGGCGGCTTCCTGCCGAATCTCCAAGGCGCGGCGCACGATGTCGGGGGTGTCCGGGTCGGCGAGCATGGAGCGCACGGCGGCCTTCGCCACGCTGTCCGCCTCGATCCCCTCGGCAGCCAGCCACGCGGTCAGGTTCTTTGCCCTCGTCGCGGCAGCCACCCATCCGGAGGTGGCTTCCTCCAACTCCCTGTTCAGCATGGCCTGGGCGTTCACCGTCAGCTCACGGGCGGCGTGCACCAGCCCGAGGTCCAGCTTGATTCCGCGGTCGTTGATGAGTTGGTCGTGCAAATAGACGGCGCGCTCGTCCGGGGAGAGGCGACGGAGCCGGAGGCCTAGGGCGCGCTCGCCCTCGACGTCCACCTTGCAGTAGGCAATCAGCCGCTCAACGTTGGCCGGATCGCTCCACCAGCGCAGGCCCGGATGGTCTTTCGTCGGCTTGCGCGGGCGGGCCATCTTCATCATCAGCCGGGCGCCCTCCATGTCCTTCTGGACCGGCACGCCCATGACGCGCAGGGCTTCCTCCAGGGAACGCGGGATCGCCATCGCGGCGGCCATCGCGGCGGTGCAGTGCCACTGCTCCAAGCGCGGCACGGGCCAGCCGTAGCGTGGGGCCAACAGGCGGGTGACGACCACGCGCTCGAACTGGGCGTTATGGGCGTGGATCTCCCAGCCCTCGGCGCACGCGCGCACCCAGGCTTCGGGGACCGGCTGGCCGGGCGTCCACACCTCCACCGGCTCCTCGTCCACGGCGAAGCAGGCGCACCAGACATCCGTCGTTGCGTCTTCGGCGTAGCGGTAGACGCCCGACTTGCGCAGGTCGACGGTGCTGCGCGTCTCAAAGTCGAGGTGGAGGATGTGGGTCATGCTGCCCCCGCAGAGGTCGGCACGAACACAAGCGTATCCGCGCCGCGCCGCGTGCGGATCTGGCGCAGGGCTCCGGCCTCGCAAAGCTGACGGCACTTCACGCGCATAGCGTCGGCGCGCCACAGATACCGGGGAACCTCGAAGCGCCCCTTCCGGCGAGCGATCGCCAGGATTTCGTCCTTGGGCAAGCGCCACGGCGCCATGTTGACGGGAGGTTTCCGCATCGGATCAGCCCTCCCGTGGCGAGGCGCCGACCGGCTCTTTGGGCGCCAGTTCGCGGAACCGGGCCAGGAACAGGGCCTTGGCCGCCTCGGGCGGCAGCGGGTCGATCCGCACGCCGAGCGGCGGATAGCGCAGCGCCCATGGAACCACGGAGGGCGCCATGAGCTGGTGCTTCTCATCGGCCAGCGCGCGCTCGTCCGCCACCTTGACCGTCTTGGGCATCTCCAGCGTCAGGCCGAAGCGGACGCAGACCGCGCGCATCACGGCGGCCTCGGCGTCCTTGTAGCCGGGCAGGAACGGCTTCACCGGGCGCGGCACGTCCACGAGGTAGGCCTCGCTGGCATCGTGCAGGAGGCCCCACAGCGCGAACTCCGGCGGCAGGGCGTCAGAGACGATCACGCTGTGCTGGGCGGCGCTGTAGAAGCTGAGGCAGTGGCCGGCATAGCGGCACTGGTGGGCCAGCGAGTGTGCGATGTCCTCGATGTAGACCTCGCTGGGGCGCGGGTCGAGCGGCCAGAACTGCCGGCCGGTCGCCGTCTGCATCCAGTCTCCACGGCGGGCGCTCATAGATCGGCCTCCCGGAAGCAGATCGCGACGTCACCGGCGACGTGCACTGTGAACTTGCCGGAGATGGTGGCGCGCTCGGCGTGGCGGCGAACCAGCCACAACCAGATGCAGGCGGGCAGAAGCCGCAGGATCGGGCGCATCAGGCGGCACCCTGCGGAAAGCGCCGGCGGGGCATGCCGCGGAAGAGATCGGAGCGGACAACAAAGTAGCCGCCGGGCACACCGTCCAAGCCGATGCCACGCTCGACGGACGTCTTGACATCGTAGCCGACCTTCGCCCAGGCCGCCTTGATCTGGGTGGCGAGGCGGCGGGCCCCCTCTTCGGTCAGGGTGTCAAAGCGACGGAGCGGCGGCGAGGAGCAGAAAGGCGGGTGAGTGCGCTTGGACACGGCGTGCCTCCTTCGTTGGGTTCGAAGGAGACGTTATGCCGTTTTGGATTTTTCAGTCCACAGGAACTCGATACCGTTTTGGTATGTATGTTAGGGCTCTTGCAGGCCGACCACTGTGTGCATGGTGTCTAACTCCTCGTTCGACACCAGAAATTCGCGGTCTTCCGGCCGGTACTCACGAAGCACGACGCCTTCAGGCGTGCGCCGGACAAACTCCTTGATCAGGACAGTCTTGTTGCGCTTCACGACAACAACACCGGCGCCGGGCGCGGGTGGCTTGAACGGATTGACGTGCAGGAGCTGGGCGGGCCGGAACCGGGGCATCATTGATTCGCCCACAACGTACATAGCGTACGGATCACGAACCGCTTGGAGATAGACGGGCTTCGGAATCCAATCGATAGGCCCATCCTCCAGGAACATTTCCTGATCGACGCCGCCGCGCGCTGCCGCCCGCACGGGCATGCTGCGGTAGGGATCGGGCGCGCCGAGTGGTACCGGTTGCATCGGGTCGCGGCGCGGCGACTGCCCAGGATGCAGCGTGACCGTCTGGCGCCCAACCTCTGCCATTTGTCCCGAAGAACCGATTAGGCCGAGCAGAGCCGCGGGGTCGACGTTCATCACTCTTCCGAGCTTTATCGCCCAGTCGAGCGTCATCTTGCGGGTGCCGGCTTCCAGCTTGTTGATCTGCGGCTGCGAGGTTCCCGCCAGCTCGGCCAGCTTCTCTTGGCTCAGTCCAGCGGCCTGCCGCAATTCTCGCAAAGTGCTCATGCTGGGCAACATACCAATACGGTATTGGAAAGTCCAGACCGAATTCGACATACCACTTGCGCGCAAAATCCGATCTGGTGTATTCCAGTTTGGCATGACGCTTGACGAATGGCTGACAAGCTCCGGCACCCCGGAGGAGGCTTTCGCGGCATCGATCCTGACCAGCCAAGCCGCGGTCAATCGCTACCGCAGAAAGCTGCGCACCCCACGCCCCGAGATCATGGCGCGCATCGTCGCCGCGACCAAGGGAAGCGTGACCCCCAACGACTTTTACACCAACCCGGCCCGGTAAGCGGGCCGCGAAGGAACCCGCATGTCCGTGATCTTCGCCATCGATCCGGGTCTGACCGGCGCCATCGCCAAGGCCCGCTATCTGGACGGCACGTTGCGCAGCATGACGATCTACGACCTGCCCGTGGTCGAGAAGGTCGTGGGCAAGGGCAGATCGGCCAAGGTGCGCCGGGAGGTGGATCTGGCCCGCCTACGCGATCTGCTGGATGGCCACACCTCCGAAGCCTGTGATGCCATCCTGGAAGAAGTCGGCGCGATGCCCGCCGATGGCGCCGTCGCGGCCTTCAAGTTCGGCGCGACATGGGGTGGCATTCGGGGCGTGCTGACCGCCATGCACATCCCGCTCACGCTGGTTCGTCCGGCGGAGTGGAAGCGCACTCTGCGCGTCCCCGCCGACAAGACCGCCGCCCGCGCCCGCGCTTCCGAGCTGCTGCCGGCCTACGCCTCCAACTGGCCCCTGAAGAAGCACGACGGCCGCGCCGAGGCCGCCCTCCTGGCCCTGTGGGGCGTGCGGCACCTCGATACCGACATGGCGGCGATGCTGTCGTGAACAAGGAACGCCTCGACAAACAGCGCCGTCAGGCGCGGGCGCTTGCCCGGATCGCCCAGGAGGAGCGCGAGCGGACGCTCGCCACCCTGGCGGAGACCGAGGACGGCAAGCGGCTGCTGGACCTCATGAGCGACCTGGGCGCGGAGCCCGTCGAGGCGTGGCCGGACCTCGTGGCGGGCAAGCCCTGGCTGCTCGCCGCCCCCTCGGACTTCCGCACCACGGCGGTGCGGCTCATCGATGACGCCTACTGCGCCCGGCTGAACGCCGCTGGCCTGGACCCGATGGACGAACCGCTCCCGTGGGAAGACGCGAGTCCCTTCCAGCAGATCCGCTGGACGCTCGCGGCGCCTCTGAAACCCACCCTGCAACCCGCAAAAGTGAGCCTGAAAATCATGCTGAACATGACCCTCACCGGCCCGGATGACGTTCCGGTCCTCCGCGCCACCGTCGCCGCTCTGCACGGGGCGCTCTTCGGCACCACTGCCCTGACGTCCGCCATGGACGCCCAGGCCGCCGGCGAGGACGAGCCGGCCAACAAGCGCAAGCGCCGCACGAAGGCCGAGATCGAAGCGGACAACGCCGCCGCGGAAGCCGCCAAGAACACCACCGGCCAGCCCGCCGCCGCGACGCCGGAGCCCGCCCCGGCGCCGACCGATGAAGACGACGTGCTGGCGATGCTGGACGACACCCCGGCGGAGCCCGAAGCGCCCAAGAACCCGTGGGACGCCTGCTACTCCACCACCTACACCCAGGACCAGATCAACAAGGCGTTCCGCGACTGGGCGATCAAGGCCGGCTCCGCGGCGACGCGCGCCGTCCTCAATCACCTGAAGGTCGGCAAGTCCAGCGAGATCAAGCCGGAGCAGTTCGGCGAGCTGATGGCCGTCCTGGCCGGCAAGCCGATCTGATGGCCGTCCTGTGCGAGGGGGGCGCCGCGCCCCCCGACGCCGGGCACAGCGTGCGGGCGCACGCCACGCTCGGCGCCTCGGGGGCGTATCGCTGGATGGCGTGCCCCGGCTCCGTGGCCCTGTCGCATGGCATCCCGAACACCTCCAGCCAGTACGCGGCTGAGGGCACGGCGGCTCACGAGGCCCTGGAGCTGTGTCTGTCCGGCGGGCACGACGCGATCGAGATGACCGGCCGCCATTTCGGCAAGTGCACCGAGTTCCCCGAGGGATTCGAGGTGGACGAGGAGATGGCCGAGGCCGTGCAAACCGCCATCGACTGGGTGCGCGGCAACATGGAGGCGGGCGACGTCCTGTATCTGGAACGCCGCTTCGACCTCACGCCGCTGGCTCACGCCCGTCCGGCCCTCGCGGCGGCGGACGTCGCGATGTTCGGCACCTGCGACATCCTGATCTGGAAGCCCGAGCTGAAGTGGCTCTACGTCGCCGACTACAAGCACGGCAAGGGCGTCCCGGTCGAGGTGCGCGGCAACACCCAGCTCCGCTACTACGCCCTCGGCGCCCTGGAGACGCTGGCCGGCGAAGGGGTGCAGCCCGAATACGTGCATCTCTACGTCGTCCAGCCTCGCGCCTTCCACAAGGACGGCAAGATCCGTTGGGAGCGCGTGGACGTGCTGGACCTCGTGGAATGGTCCAGTGACCTCCTCGACGCGGCGGAATCCACGACCGTGCAGACCCCCAAGCTCGCCGCCGGCGGGCACTGCGGGTTCTGCCCCGCGGCGCACCTCTGCCCCGAGCTGGAGCACCAGAGCAAGGCGCTCGCCGTCGCCGAGTTCGAGGAGCTTCCCGTCGACGCGGAACCCACCGTGCCCGACCCGTCCACCCTGTCCCCCGAGCGCTTGGCGTTCGTGCTGGATCGAGCGGACATCCTGGAGACGTGGCTCAAAGCCGTGCGCGCCCACGCCTTCGGGCTGCTGAACTCCGGCGGCTCGTTGCCCGGCTACAAGCTGGTGCAGGGCCTCGGGCGCCGGAAGTGGGCGGACGAGGTGGAGGCCGCGATCGTCCTGAACGAGCTGGGGCTGGCCGACGACGACTACGCCCCGCGCAAGGTGATTTCACCCGCCGAGGCCGAGAAGGCTGTGGGCGCCAAGCTCAAGGCGCAGGGCATCAAGGGCTTCGCCAAGGAAGCCAAGTCCAAACTCGCCGGGCTCACCATCACCCCGCGGGCCGCCCCGACGCTGGCCCGCGACGAAGACCCCCGTCAGGCGATCGCCGGGGCTGGCACCGCCGCCAGCGAGTTCGACGCCATCACCGACTAAGCGACCAAAGGAACCAAAGTCATGTCCGATAAGAAGCGCATCCTCACCCCAAAGGCCCGCCTGCTCTGGGCGGCCGACCTGTTCACGGCCAAGCCCAACGACAGCGGCAAGCTGATGTTCTCGTGCACGCTGGTCTTCGACAAGGAGGCCCAGGCCACCCCGGAATTCCGCGCGCTGCTGGAGGCCTATAAGGAAGTCCGGGACGAGACGTTCAAGAAGACCAAGAACGCGGACCCCGCCGACTACCGCAACCCGTTCCAGAAGGCGGACAAGAAGGCCGCCAAGTACAGCGGGTACGAAGAGGGCGCGATCTATCTGAACGTCAAGACGAAGTTCAAGCCCCAGGTCATCGGGCGCCGCAAGGAAGACCTCACCGAGGAGGAGTGCTACTCGGGCTGCTACGTCCGCGCGACCCTGGAGAAGCCCTATTATTACGAGAACAAGGGCAACAAGGGGTTCAGCTTCGGCCTGGGCAACGTCCAGAAGATCGCGGACGGCGAACGGCTGGGCGGCGGTGCGTCCGCCGATGACGAGTTCGACGCCGTGGACAGCGGCGGCTCGTCCGGCGACGACCTCGACGACCTCTTGGCGTAAGGGAGGCCGTCATGGCCGGGCCGGGCATCGGGCACAACTCGGGCGCTGATGTAGGCGGTATCGCCGCTGATCGCCTGCGGTCCTTCGTCCAGCGCATTGAGCGATTGGAGGAGGAGAAGCGCGGCCTCCAGGAGGACATCAAGGAGATTTACGCCGAGGCCAAGGGTACCGGCTTCGACACGAAGATTATCCGGCAAGTCGTACGGCGCCGGAAGATGGACAAAGCGGATCGCGAAGAACAGGACGCCCTTCGTGAACTCTACGAAGAAGCCCTGATTGACGAGATGCTTTCTTAGTTCCTCCCGCCTCGTGGGGCGTTCCGTCGCCCCACTCTTTTTCCCTTGGTGCCGCCATGTCCCCAGAAGACGCCAAGCTCCTCGCCTTTAACTACATGACCAGCACGCCGAAGACCGCGGGCGCCGTGTACGAGGAGGCCCTGGGCGCCCTTGGGCACAAGCGGAAGCATCCTCGCCGGCGGATCATCTGGTCGGACGTGCTTTGCACCGTTGAGGCCGCCATTCAACTGAACACCCAGTACGCGGCCGAAGTGCGCCGCGTCTGGTTCGCCCATCGGTGAAGCCATGGACGCCCCGCGCCGCCTGTCCCCCGAAACTGAACTCATCATCGCGGCGGGCCTCTACGTCGGCAAGCCCTTCCCGGACCCGGCGACCGCGGCCGAGCGCCTGCGCGCCGCTGTGTTCGCCCTGGAGGGGCAACTCGTGAGCGAGACGCTGCTGGCGCTGTGGAAGGCCGCCGCGCTGCATCTCGCCGGGCAGGCCCGCTCCCCCTCCGCCCTCGCCGACGCCCTGGAGGCGTTCTGCTCCACCCAATCTCGTCCCGTTCGGCGCGGCCATGAGCGCCCGCTGCCGGCTGGTGCGACAAGCGCGCACCACTCCGCCCCGGAGGACTTCTTTTGATGGACGCCTACGCCGACTTTCTGCGCCGTAAGGCCATCGTGGACCCGCCGACGGGTCTCGCCGAGATCCCGGACCTGCCGGACGTGCTGATGCCGCACCAGCGCGACCTTGTGCGCTGGGCGCTCCGTCGCGGGCGCGCCGCTCTGTTCGCCGGGACCGGCCTGGGCAAGTCGCTCATGGAACTGACCTGGGCGAACGCCGTGCATGAGGCGACGGGTCGCGACGTGCTGGTCTTCACTCCGCTGGCCGTCGCCGCGCAAATGGTGCGCGAGGCCGCGAAGTTCGATCTGCCCGCGTGGCAGGTTGCCAACCAGTCCGAGGTGGCTCCTGGTGTCAACGTCACGAACTACCAGAAGCTCGAGCATTTCGATCTGAGCCACTTCGGCGGCGTGGTTCTGGACGAGAGCAGCATCCTGAAGAGCTTCGCCGGCCACTACCGGAACCAGCTCATCGAGGCGTGCCGCCGCATCCCATACCGGCTCGCGGCCACGGCGACGCCCGCGCCCAACGACTTCATGGAACTGGGCAACCATGCCGAATTCCTCGGCGTCATGCCCTACCACAACATGCTCGCCACGTTCTTCGTGCACGACGGCGGCGACACCCAGAAATGGCGCCTGAAGGGCCATGCCGAATCGGAGTTCTGGCGCTGGATGTGCTCATGGGCCGCCATGCTCCGCAAGCCGTCCGACCTGGGCTACCCGGACGGGGCGTACCGGCTGCCCGAGCTGCGGCAGGTTCAGCACACTGTCGAGACGGGCGGTGCGATTGCGCGGACCTTGCGCGAGCGGCTGGCTGCCCGGCGGGACACGCTGGAGGCGCGCGTTGCCAAGGCCGCGGCGATCACGCCGGGTGACCGGCCGTTCGTCTGGTGGTGCAATCTGAACGACGAAAGCGCCGCCCTGGCCGCCGCGATCCCCGGCGCCGTCGAGGTTCGTGGCTCCGACCCTGAGAGCGTGAAGGAACGGAAGCTCATCGACTTCAGCCAGGGCCGGATTCGGCACCTCATCACCAAGCCGTCCATCTGCGGCTTCGGCATGAACTGGCAGCACTGCGCCGATACCGGCTTCGTCGGGCTGAACGACAGCTTCGAACAGCTCTACCAGGCCATCCGGCGGTTCTGGCGCTTCGGCCAAACCCGGCCCGTGACGGCGCACCTGATCGCCGCGGACGTCGAGGGCGCCGTGGTCGAGAACTTGGCGCGCAAGGAAGCCGACGCCGACCGCATGGCCGAGATGATGGTGGCCCATATGGCCGCCCTGTCCTCCGACACGATCCGCGCCGCGTCCCGTGATCGCGGCGATTACCAACCCCTCCAGCCTGTGCGTCTGCCGGGCTGGCTGATGAATGAGGCTGCGTGATGAGCAATTTTCCTCAGGGCTTCGAAGGCATGCAGGCTCGTCTTGACGCGATGGTAGAAGCGCTTGGCGGAAGTCATTTCGCGCGGGTCGCCGTGGCGAATGAGCTGGCGGGGGCTTTGCGCCGGGTCGTGAATGACCGTCTTGGTTTTGCTGGGTCTCATGGGCTCACCTTCGCCGAATACGTGCTGGCGAGTAGAGCGGAGTTCGACACCGCGTCCTCAACGGTCGAGCAGCGCGTCTATCGTGAGATGACTGAACCGTCCGATGCCGTGTCGGCCTCTGTGCACGGCGGGGTGATTGCGCTGCGCGGCACATGCCTGTGGTTCGAAACCAGTCGTGCCGCCTTGCTTCTGGCCCACGCGTACGTGGACGCGTGTCACCGCCGGCGGGCCGGCAAGGACCGATGGAGTGTTTCGCTCACTGAAGAGGCGAAGGCCTACTTCTTTCACGCTGGCGGGAGCGAACCTGCGCAGTCGAGCACCGGCGCGGGTTCGCGCGACGGCGCCGTCAAGTCGCTTCGGCGTCTTGCCGAAGTGGCGTTCAGGGCGCCGCTCTCCGCAGGAGATGCCTGATGCACTCCGCCATCAAAGCCCTCAACCAAGTCGTGACGGACAGCTACGCGCTGTATCACGGCGACGCCTGCGAGTTGATCCGGGCCATCCCGGACAACAGCATCCACTTCGGCATCCACTCCCCGCCGTTCGAAGGGCTCTACAAGTTCAGCAACTCGGACCGGGACATCTCGAACGGCGAGGGCGCGCTGTTCTGGGAACACTACGGCTTCCTGATTCGGGAGCTGTTCCGCGTCACGATGCCGGGCCGGCTGCACAGCGTCCACGTCATGCAGCTCCCGACCTCGAAGGCCCGCGATGGCTTCATCGGCATGCGGGACTTCCGGGGCGATGTGGTGCGGACCTATCAGGCCGCCGGCTGGATCATGCACAGCGAGGTCTGCATCTGGAAAGACCCCGTCGTTGCCCAGCAGCGCACCAAGTCCATCCGCCTCCTGCACAAGCAGCTCTGCAAGGACAGCGCGATCAGCGGCCAGGGGCTGCCGGACTACGTGGTCACCTTCCGCAAGCCCGGCGACAACCTGGAGCCGATCAGCGGCATGCTCGATGCATGGGTGGGCGACGAGGAGCTGGACGTGTCCTATGCGGCCTGGGAGGCGCACGCCGCCAAGCTGCGCGCCGAGGAGAGGGCGGTTTGGCCCTTCGAGACGTGGCGCTCCATTCTGATCTGGCAGCGCTACGCCTCGCCCGTCTGGACCGATATCCGGCAGACGCGGACCCTGCAGTACCGGTCGGCCCGCGACGAGAAGGACGAACAGCACATCTCGCCCCTCCAGCTCGACGTGATCGAGCGGTGCATCGACCTCTGGAGCAATCCGGGCGACGTGGTGCTCACACCCTTCGCGGGCATCGGGTCCGAGGTGTGGTGCGCGGCCAACATGGGCCGCCGCGGGATCGGGTTCGAACTGAAGGACAGCTATTTCCGCCAAGCCGTCAAGAACCTCGCGGATCTGGACGCCGAACTGGAGGCCCTGCTGGCATGACCACGCTTCGTGAAGCCCTTGATGCCGTGCTGGCCGCCCAGGCCGGCGGGCTGAAACTCAGCCGCATCGTGGCCTATGCGCTGGGCGACGGAGACGCCGCCAGCCGCTTCGCCTTCGAGAAGTTCGGCCCAGACTTGCGCCCGCAGGGCGCCAAGAAGGGCACCGTGTGGCTCCCGGCGGCCTACACGGAAACTCTGGATGCCGCAGGCAAGCCGCTCCCGGCCGGTTGGCTCCTGTCGAGCGGGATCGATCGGGAAGGCCCCTTCGCCGTCGCCCTTCACGAAGAGCGCGAGATGATCCGTGAGACCGCGGCGACTGAAACGCTCGCCCGGCTGGCCGCCACGTTGCGCGCCCGGCTGGAGGAAGAAGAGGACATGGAGGCCTTGCTGTCATGAGCGCCGAGGCGGGAGATGACCTCCTCACCGTTGCCGAGGCCGCCAAAGCTATCCACCCCGGCGGCGCTGTAAAGCCGGCCACAATCCGCGCGGCGATCAACAAGGGGGTATTGCCCGCGCGACGGTTTGGCCGCACGCTCCTGGTTCTCCGAACCGACCTGGAGCGCTACAAGATGACAGGTGACAAATGCCAAGAGCCAACACGGGACCGAGGCTCGTCCTCTACGGTCCCGACAGCAAATACGGGGCTACCCCCAAAACCAGATTCAAGCAGTACGTCTACTTCATCCGTTGGTATGAATGTGGGACGAAACGTGAGCGCTCAACAGGCACTGCAGATATTGAGCAAGCCCAGCAGGTCTTCGCGGACTTCCTCGGCGAGCGATCCCGTTCCGACGAACCAGGACCACAAAGCAACGGTCCTGCCTCTCCGGGCGACCTGACCGTGACTGGCATGCTCATGCAGTATTACGAGGGGCATTCTCCGCACGCGGCCGACCCGGAGCGTATCCGTTACGCGATTCGGAACCTGATCGCGTGGTGGGGCGACACGCCAGTATCCAGCATCACTGCCGGGGCCTGCCGCCGCTATGCCGCCGAGAACAAGGCCCGAGCCCCCGCCACGCTACGGCGCGAGCTGGGCACCCTGGCCGCAGCGATGAATTGGTGCGTGACCGAGGGCTACCTGACGCAGGGCGGCATCGTTGTTCTGCCGCCGGTGCCGAAGGACGAGCAGGCGTTTCTCACCCGCTCCGATGCTGCCAAGCTGCTGTGGGCGGCATGGCGTCGGAGGTGGCGGTGGAAGGATGCCGAAGGGGAGATGCACATCAACATGCATCTGCCGATGTTCATCTTGATCGGCCTCTACCACGGAGCGCGCAAGGAGGCGATCCTTGGGCTTCAGTGGCAGCCGAACACGGAAGGCGGCTACGTCGACCTGGACCGCGGGTTCATCGACTTCAATCCGATCGGCCGCGTCCAGACGAAGAAGCGCCGCGCTCGCGTCCCCATCGCGCCAAGGCTTCTGCCCTGGCTCCGCATCGCTCGCCGGATCACCCGCCAGTTCGTGGTGGAGTGCGACGGAAAGCCGGTCGGCGACGTCAAGAAGGGGTTCGCCACGGCGGCCTCGGACATCAAGCGTCCCGATGTGCACCCGCACACGCTCCGTCACACCTGCGTGACGTGGCTCCTGCGGGATGGCTTGGACGTTTGGCAGGTGGGCGGATTCGTCGGCATGAGCCCACAGACTGTCCAGCAGGTCTACGGCCATCACGCCCCGGAATTCATGGCGCAGGCAGCCGCGGCGCCGAGAGGGAAGGGGGATACGGGGATGCAAACGGGGATGCAAACTAAAAGAGCCTAGCCGGTGCAGCGGCTAAGCTCTTGAAGAAACTGGCGGACCCGAATGGATTCGAACCATCGGCCTCTGCCTTCGGAGGGCAGCGCTCTATCCAGCTGAGCTACGGGTCCATCATCAGCGGAGGCGCACCATAGCGAAAAGCCTCGGCCAGTGCAAACACTCCTTTCGACATTTTTTCACACCCCGCCGGGGCCGCCCATCCACGCTTATTTCGCGGCCAGGAGGCTGCGGTTGCGGTCGGCGCCGCTCGCCAGGGGCTGCTTGGGGTTCTCGATCCAGGCGGCGATGTCGTTGACCACCACCTGACCCTTCAGGTCGCGCAGCAGCATGTGCCAGCCGTCGGGATAGACCGCCACCACATGCCGCCCGCCGGACTCGAAATCCTCGACCGCGCGGTTGACCGGGGTCTTCGGCAGCACCTCCTCGTGGGCGCCGTAGAGCACCAGGGACGGCACCGACAGATGCCCGCAGGCGGCCAGGGCCGTGCCCATCAGGTCGGTCAGCCCCTCCAGCGCGTCGACACGGGAGCCCTTGATGACCAGCGGGTCGCGGCCCAGCGCCCGCAGCATCTCGATGTTGTCCGACGCCTGGATCCTCAGGTCCTTCGGCGGGTGCACCACCATCCCGGGGACCGTGTTGTAGCTGAGCCAGAGCAGCGCCCGCGGGAAGAAGCCCATCGCGTCGCGGCCCCAGACGGCGGGGGCGACCAGGATCGTGCCGTTCACATTGGGTGGATTCGGGCTGGTCATCGCGGTCAGAACCACGGCACCGCCCATGCTCTCGCCCATCAGATAGACCGGCAGGTCGGGGTGGCGGGCGTGGATCTGCGAGACGGCCACCTTCAGGTCGGCCACCAGCGTGTCGGTGCCCGGCCAGATGCCGGTGTTCCGCGTGGCGCCGAACCCACGCTGGTCGTAGGCGTAGACGGCGATTCCCCGCGCGGCGAGGCTGCGCCCGGCTCCGTCGAAGGCGTTGGAGTAATCGTTGTAGCCGTGCAGAGCCAGCACCACCGCGCGCGGCGCCCCGTCCTCGGGCAGCCAGCGGCGCAGCGGCAGTTCGAAGCCGTCGGCGGCGATCAGGGCGCTGTCGGTCAGGGCCGGCTGGGTCACGGGAAGACCCATCGGCTGATAGGCCGCGGTGCAGCCCGACAGCAGGAGACCGATCCCGACGATCAGTTTCGCCATGCGGCCGGCCGCCTTACGCCGCATCGTGCGCGATCTCCTTGCGGGCGTGCGCGCCGCCGGTCAGTTGCAGGAAGATGTCCTCCAGGTCCGATTCCTCGGTGCTGAGATCGACCACCCCCAGCCCGGCGCCCGCCAGCGCGGCGAGAATGCCGTCCACCCGCTGGCGGCTTGGCTGGTAGCGGACGATCAGGCGCCGCGGCTCGGCCAGTTCGGCGGTGAAGGCGGACAGTTCGGCCGGCACGGCGGTCAGATCACGGTCGACCAGAACGGTCAGCGCCTTGGCGTCCACCCGGCGGAGCAGCGTCGCGGTCGGCTCGCAGGCCACCACCGTGCCATGGTTGATGATGGCGATGGAGTCGCACAGCTCCTGCGCTTCCTCCAGATAATGGGTGGTCAGCAGCACCGTCGAGCCCTCGCGGTTCAGCTTGCGCACATGCTCCCACAACTGGATGCGCAGCTCCACGTCCACGCCGGCGGTCGGCTCGTCCAGCACCAGGACGGGCGGGGTGTGCACCATCGCCTTCGCCACCATCAGCCGCCGCTTCATGCCGCCCGACAGCGAGCGGGCGTAGGCGTCGGCCTTGTCGCGCAACCCGACGGCCTCCAGCAGCTCCTCGGTCCGGCGCTCGGCTTTGGGCACGCCGTAGAGGCCGGCCTGAAGCTCCAGCATTTCCCGCGGGGTGAAAAAAGGGTCCATGTTCAGTTCCTGGGGGACCACGCCGATCGACGCCCGCGCCTGGCGCGGATGGGCGTCGATGTCGGTTCCCCAGATCGACACCGTGCCGCCGGTCTTGTTGACCAGCCCGGCCATGATGTTGATGAGCGTGGACTTGCCCGCCCCGTTCGGCCCCAGCAGCCCGAACACCGCCCCGCGGGGAATCGCCAGGTCGATGCCCTTAAGAGCTTGTTTCGGGCCGGCCTTGCCGGCGGCCTGATAGGTCTTGGTGAGGCCGCGCACCTCCACGGCGTAGGCGGGGACGGCGTGGGCGGGCAGGGCGGCGGCGTTGAGCGGGGCGTGCGCAACCATGGAGTCGAAGGGGCCTTTCCGGTCGTGCCTCCGAGTCCGAACCCCCGGGGGCGATCACTGTCCAATCACTTGATCCGTCCGGCGCGTTGGGTATGATCCGACCCCGCGCGCGTGCCTCATTCGGTGGGCATCTTAACGATGGCGTTAACGCGCGCGTGTGTCAAAGCGGAGGATGTCTGCCATGCAGCCAGTTGAAACGATTGAAGTCGAGACCCTGACCGTCGGATGCGACGGCGGCGGTGGCGCGCTCGGCCACCCGCTGGTCTATCTGACGCTGAGCGCCGAGGGGAAGGTCGAATGCCCCTATTGCTCGCGTCACTTCGTCCTGAAGGAAGGCGCCAAGACGGGCACGCACGGGCACTGAGCTCGGCGGCGCCTCTTACAGGGCGGAAATCCCGCACGCAGCAAGGGCCGGAGCGATCCGGCCCTTTTTGTTTGCCGGCGGACCGAACCGGTGATTCACGGCGATTCTGTGGCCTTTTCGCCACCCGGCGCTGCGACGATGCAACGTGCGGGCGGCGGCGGTCATATGACTCTTTTGTTGCAATTGTGAAAAATATAGAACGAACCGCCTTGACGCGCGTCGCGATCCGCCTTCTACTTTTTTGCGGCGCAAAAGAGGCGTCCATCGCAATTGCCCGCTCAGGTCCTTCGCATGCTTTTTCCTGAGGCCAACGCTCTCGCGCCAGATGAGGCCCGGTCCATGAGCCAAGAGACGGAAGAGCAGTACAGAAGCATTTTCGAGAACGCGGTCGAAGGTATTTACCAGACCACGGTGGACGGGCGTTATCTGCGGGTCAACCCGGCGCTGGCGCGGATCTACGGCTACCGCTCGCCGGCCGACCTGATCGACAACCTGACGGACATCGCCGGCCAGCTCTACGTCGATCCCGGCAAGCGCGAGGCCTTCGCCCGCCTGATGGCCGAGCGCGACGTGGTGCAGAGCTTCGAGGCGCGGGTCTTCCGCAACGACGGCTCGATCATCTGGATCTCGGAGAACGCGCGGTGCGTGCGCGATCCGCAGGGCCGCATCCGCTACTATGAAGGCACCGTCCAGGACATCACCGAGCGCAAGCAGCACGAGGAGAAGATCCGGCTGCTCGCCACCGTCTTCGACAGCGTGGCCGACGGCATCCTGATCGTGGACCCCGACCTGTCGGTGCAGGCGGTCAACCCGGCCTACGAGGTGATGACCGATTTCCAGCGGGAGGCGCTTCTCCACCGTCCGCTGGTGATCTTCGCCCCCGGCTCGCACGAGCGTGCCTTCATCGACGACATCTGGCGCACCGCCCGCACGGAGGGGCGCTGGCAGGGTGAGGTGACCAGCTTCCGCCATTCCGGCGACGCCTTCGCGGCCTCGCTGTCGGTCACGGCGGTGCGCGCGCCGGGCGGGGCGCTGGAGCATTACGTGCTGACGCTCGCCGACATCAGCCAGCGCAAGTACCAGGAACACCAGATCCGCTACCAGGCCAGCTTCGACCGGCTGACCGACCTGCCGAACCGCTGGCTGGTCTGCGAACGGTTGGAGGAGGCCATTGCCCGCGCCCAGCGCATGCGCACCAAGGTCGCCGTGGCCTTTCTCGACCTCAACCGCTTCAAACAGGTGAACGACACGCTGGGCCACCACGCCGGCGACGACCTGCTGAAGCTGGTGGCCAAGCGGCTGCGCAATTGCACCCGCGTGTCCGACACGGTGGGCCGGCTCGGCGGCGACGAGTTCCTGATCGTGGCGCCCGACGCGATGGACCGCGCCTCCGGCGCCCGGCTGGTCGAGAAGGTGCTCTATTCGATGGGCGAGCCCTTCGCCGTCCACAACCAGGAGCTTTTCTGCGGCGCCTCGATCGGCGTCGCCTTCTTCCCCGACGACGGCGAGACGGCGGACCAGTTGCTGCGCAACGCCGACCTCGCCATGTACCACGCCAAGCGCAACCCGGAATGCAAGTTCGTCTTCTACGAGGCGGGCATGCGGGAGCGCACCGGCTTCACGCTGGGGCTGGAAAGCGACCTGCGCCGCGCCGCCGCGACCGGCGAGGAGTTCGAGCTGCATTTCCAGCCCAAGGTGGACATGCCGCACCGCGGCTATCACCGGGTGATCGGGGCGGAGGCGCTGATCCGCTGGCGCCACCCGGTCCGCGGTCTCGTCAGCCCGGCGGAGTTTATCCCGCTGGCCGAGGAGACGGGGCTGATCTGGGAGATCGGCGCCTGGACCCTGAGGGAGGCCTGCGCCCGGCTGGCCGACTGGCTGGCCGCGGGACTGGACGTCGCCTCGGTGTCGGTTAACCTGTCGCCGCGCCAGTTCCAGGACGCGCGGCTGGTCAATTTCGTCCGCGACGTGGTGGAGCGCAGCGGCGTGCCGCCGGAGCGGCTGGAGCTGGAGCTGACCGAAGGCGCCATGATCGGCGACATCGAGAAGGCGGTGACCATCCTGCACGGGCTGAAGGGAATCGGCATCCGCCTGTCCATCGACGATTTCGGGACCGGCTATTCCTCGCTGGCCTACCTGAAGCGCTTCCCGATCAACACGCTGAAGATCGACCGCAGCTTCGTCCGCGACATCGTGCAGTCGGCCACCGACCCGGCCATCGTCAACACCATCGTGAATCTGGCCGAAAGCCTGGGCTTCGACACCATCGCCGAAGGGGTGGAGACGGAGGAGCAGGCCGACATGCTGCGCCGCCAGCGCTGCACGCGCATCCAGGGCTTCCTGATCAGCCGTCCGCTGGATGTGGACGCCTTCAGGCGCTTCCTGGTGGAGAACGCCGGGTAGCGTCCCGCGGTCGATCCTCCACAGGCGGAGTCCCCTTTTGACAGCGTGCCGTTGCACCGACGGCGGCGGGGCGCCCGCATCATAAGCACGCGAGTGGGTATGCAAGGGGCCCCGCCCTGGGCGGGTTCCAGGGACGGGTTCCAGGGGCGGGCTCGTCGCCCTTCGGCCTGCGCAACCCCGGCGCGACATTCCTCTCCATTCCAAGTGCGTTCATGAAACAGTTCGCTTCGCGAACATAATCGCTTGCGGGCTAGTGGTATCTGGTATACCGTATCACCAATCCAAGCCGCTTCCCTTCTCCGGGGCAACGAAACCGCGGCCCAAACCCCTTCAGCCGGGGGCCCTCCCACGCGAGGGAAAGAAGAGTCAGGGACGGGAACAGCCATGCAGACGATGAGTTTCTCGGTCGCACCCCTGGATCAGGGGATGAGCTTCAAGGCCAAGGCCTATCAGGCGCTGCGCCAGGCCATCACCCAGATGGACATCTACGGCGGGCCGAGCGAGATCCGCCTCGACGAGCGTCAGCTCTGCGAGGCGCTGGGCGTCAGCCGCACCCCGGTGCGCGAGGCCATGGCGCTGCTGGAGCAAGAGGGCTTCATCCGCTCCATGCCCCGGCGCGGCATCTTCGTCGTGCGCAAGACCAAGGCGGAGATCATCGAGATGATCACCGTCTGCGCCGCGCTCGAAGGCATGGCCGCCCGTCTCTTCGTCGAGCGCGCCGACGAGCGCGGCATGGCCGACTTGCACGCCACCTTCGACCGCTTCGCCGAAGGCGAGCTGGCCGACCACGTGCTGGAGTATTCCGACGCCAACGTCGCCTTCCACCAGTCGATCATCCAGGCCTCGGGCTGCACGCTCATCGCCGACCTGACCGACCGCTTCTTCATCCACATGCGGGCCATCCGCCGCGTCACCATGCGCCGCGGCGGCCGGGCCGAGACGTCCATCGTCGAGCACCGCGACATCATCGACGCCCTGACCCGGCGCGACGCCGACCTCGCCGAGCGGCGGGTGCGCGAGCACACGCTGGGGCTGGCCCGCCATGTCGAACAGCACTGCGATTTTCTCGATTGACCGATCGTGAACCGAATAAGAGTCGGGGAGGAGTAACCCTTATGTCAGCCGTCACAGTCCTCAACAACCAAGCCACGGCCGCCACCGATGCGGAACCGGCGCTGACGGATGGTTTCCAGCTCGTCATCGATGCCCTCAAGCTCAATGGCATCGAGAACCTCTACGTCGTGCCGGGCATCCCGATTTCCGACCTGCTGCGCATGGCCCAGGGCGAGGGGCTGCGGGTCATCTCCTTCCGCCACGAGCAGAACGCCGGCAACGCCGCCGCCATCGCCGGCTTCCTGACCAAGAAGCCGGGCGTGTGCATGACCGTCTCGGCGCCGGGCTTCCTCAACGGCCTGACCGCGCTGGCCAACGCCACCACCAACTGCTTCCCGATGATCCTGATCTCCGGCTCCTCGGAGCGCGAGATCGTTGACCTCCAGCAGGGCGACTATGAGGAGATGGACCAGCTGGCCATCGCCAAGCCGCTGTGCAAGGCGGCCTTCCGCGTGCTGCACGCCCAGGACATCGGCATCGCCGTGGCCCGCGCGATCCGCGCCGCGGTGTCGGGCCGGCCGGGCGGCGTCTACCTCGACCTGCCGGCCAAGCTGTTCTCGCAGGTGATGGACGCCGCCGAGGGCGCGCGCTCGCTGGTCAAGGTGGTCGACGCCGCCCCGGCGCAGCTGCCCTCGCCGGACTCGGTGGCGCGCGCGCTGGAGGTGCTGAAGGGCGCCAAGCGGCCGCTGATCATCCTCGGCAAGGGCGCCGCCTACGCCCAGGCCGACGAGGCGGTGCGCGAGCTGGTCGAGAAGAGCGGCATCCCGTTCCTGCCGATGAGCATGGCCAAGGGTCTGCTGCCGGACACCCACCCGCAGTCGGCGGGGGCGGCGCGCTCGATGGTTCTGAAGGACGCCGACGTGGTGGTCCTGGTGGGGGCGCGTCTGAACTGGCTGCTGTCGCACGGCAAGGGCAAGACCTGGGGCGAGCCGGGCTCGAAGACCTTCATCCAGATCGACATCGAGCCGCGCGAGATGGACAGCAACGTGGCGATCGTGGCGCCGCTGGTCGGCGACATCGGGTCGTGCGTGTCGGCCCTGACCGCCGGGATGGCCAAGGGCTGGACGCCGCCGCCGGCGGAATGGACGGGGGCTGTTGCGGCGCGCCGCGAGGCGAACATCGCCAAGATGGCGCCCAAGCTGATGAGCAACGCCTCGCCGATGAACTTCCACGGGGCGCTGGGCGCGCTGCGCCGGGTGGTGCAGGAGCGTCCCGACGCTCTGCTGGTGAACGAGGGGGCGAACACGCTGGACCTGGCGCGCGGGATCATCGACATGCACCAGCCGCGCAAGCGCCTGGACGTCGGGACCTGGGGCGTGATGGGCATCGGGATGGGCTTCGCGGTGGCCGCTGCGGTGGAGTCGGGCAAGCCGGTTCTGGCGGTTGAGGGCGACAGCGCCTTCGGCTTCTCGGGCATGGAGGTGGAGACGATCTGCCGGTACAAGCTGCCGGTGTGCATCGTGGTGTTCAACAACAACGGCATCTACAAGGGGACGGACGTGAACCCGACGGGGGGGTCGGACCCGTCGCCGATGGTCTTCGTACCGGACTCGCGCTACGACAAGATGATGGAGGCCTTCGGCGGCGAGGGCGTCAACGTGACGACGCCGGACGAGCTGTACCGGGCGGTCAGCGCGGCGATGGACAGCGGCAAGCCGACGCTGATCAACGCGGTGATCGACCCCAACGCCGGGTCGGAGAGCGGCAACATCGGCAGCCTCAACCCCACCAGCGCCGTCCGCAAGGGGCCCAAGACGTAACGCCTTCCTAAGTTATAAAAACAAAGCCCCCCGGGCAAATCCGGGGGGCGGTTCCAGAACGACTGCACGACACCCAACGTTACGAAGAATCAGCCTGAGACGAGAGGGGAGGGCGGACATGGACACGGCCATCGTCGCCAAAGACGACACCAAAAGGCGCGCCATCCATCCCGGTTCGGGGCGCCGGAACACCCGGCCCCAGCCGAAGGGCCGGCAAGTCGATCCGGCGGCCCTGGCGGAGGTGCAGGACCTTCTCGGTGACCGGTCCCGGCAGCGGGACCTGCTGATCGAGCATCTGCACCTGTTGCAGGACACCTATCATGGGCTGCACGCCCGCCACCTCGCGGCGCTGGCCCACGAGATGCGGCTGGCCCTGGTGGAGGTGTACGAGGTGGCGTCCTTCTACGCCCACTTCGACATCGTGATGGACGGGGAGGAAGCCCCTCCGCCCGTGACCGTCCGGGTCTGCGACAGCCTGTCCTGCTGCATGGCCGGCGGCGAGAAGCTGCTCGACGAGCTGAAGGCCGCCGACATGGGGCCGGACGTCCGGGTGGTGCGCGCGCCCTGCATGGGCGCCTGCCACAACGCCCCGGCGGTGGCCATCGGCCACGCCCTGCACGAGAACGCCACGGTCGAGAGCGTGGTCACCGCCGTGAAGAACGGCGAGACGCACCCGCAGCTCCCCACTTATGTCAGCCTGGAGCAGTACAAGGCGGAGGGCGGCTACCGCCTGCTGTCCGAGTGCCTCGCCGGCAACGTCCCGGTGGACGACATCCTCGGCAAGCTGGAAGGCGCCAACCTGCGCGGCCTCGGCGGCGCCGGCTTCCCCACCGGCCGCAAGTGGCGCTTCGTCCGCCACGAGCCCGGTCCCCGCCTGATGGCGGTGAACGGGGACGAGGGCGAGCCGGGCACCTTCAAGGACCGCTACTATCTGGAGAACGATCCGCACCGCTTCCTGGAGGGGATGCTGATCGGCGCCTGGGTGGTCGAGGCGACCGACGTCTACATCTACCTGCGCGACGAGTACCCGCACATCCGCGAGGTGCTGGAGCACGAGATCGCCTGCGTGGAGCAGGCGGGCCTCGCCGGGCACACCCGCATCCATCTGCGGCGCGGCGCCGGGGCCTACATCTGCGGCGAGGAGTCCGCGATGCTGGAGAGCATCGAGGGCAAGCGCGGCCTGCCGCGGCACAAGCCGCCCTTCCCGTCGGTCGTCGGCCTGTTCGGCCGCCCGACCCTCATCAACAACGTCGAGACGCTGTTCTGGATCAGGGACATCCTTGAGAAGGGCGCCGATTGGTGGGGCAGCCACGGGCGCAACGGCCGCAAGGGCCTGCGCAGCTACTCCGTCTCCGGCCACGTCAAGGACCCGGGCGTGAAGCTGGCCCCCGCCGGCGTCACCATCCGCGAACTGATCGACGAGTATTGCGGCGGCATGGCCGACGGCCACACGCTGAAGGGCTATCTGCCCGGCGGCGCGTCGGGCGGCATCCTGCCCGCCAGCATGGACGACATCCCGCTGGACTTCGGCACGCTGGAGCAGCACGGCTGCTTCATCGGCTCCGCCGCGGTGGTCGTGCTGTCGGACAAGGACGACATGCGCAAGGTCGTGCGCAACCTGCTGGACTTCTTCGAGGACGAGAGCTGCGGCCAGTGCACGCCCTGCCGCGTCGGCACGGAGAAGGCGGTGGCGCTCATCAAGCAGCCGGTGTGGGACGAGCCGCTTCTGACGGAACTCGCTCGGCTGATGAGCACGGCGTCGATCTGCGGCCTGGGTCAGGCCGCGATGAACCCACTCAAGAGTGCGCTGAAGCACTTCCGCGACGATCTGCGCGGGGAGGTCCGGTGATATGAGCGACCGCATCCTGTTCCATCTCGACGACGAGCTCGTCGAAGCCCACCCCGGCGAGACGATCTGGCAGGTCGCCAACCGCCTGGGCACCGAGATCCCGCATCTCTGCTACGCCGACGAACCGGGCTACCGCGCGGACGGCAACTGCCGGGCCTGCATGGTCGAGATCGACGGCGAGCGCGCCATGTCGGCCTCCTGCGTGCGCCACCCGACGCCGGGCATGCGCGTCCGCTCGGCCAGCGAGAACGCCAAGTTCGCCCGCAAGATGGTCATCGAGATGCTGGTCGCCGACCAGCCGAAGCGGGAGGAGGCCCACGACCCCGACAGCAAGTTCTGGCGCTGGGCCGACCGACTGGAGGTCTCGGACAGCCGCTTCCCCAGCCGGGAATGCGCGCCGAAGCCCGACTTCAGCCACCCGGCCATGGCGGTGCAGCTCGACGCCTGCATCCAGTGCAACCTGTGCGTCCGCGCCTGCCGCGAGGTCCAGGTCAACGACGTCATCGGCATGGCGCTGCGCGGCCACAAGGAGACGATCGTCTTCGACTTCGCCGACCCGATGGGCGACAGCACCTGCGTCGCCTGCGGCGAATGCGTCCAGGCCTGCCCGACCGGCGCGCTGATGCCGAAGACCCAGGTGGACCTGAACAGCGGCGTCTTCGCCGCCGCCCCGGACCGCCAGGTCGACAGCGTCTGCCCCTATTGCGGCGTCGGTTGCCAGCTCACCTACAACATCAAGGACGAGAAGCTGCTGTCGGTGACGGGCCGCGACGGTCCCGCCAACAAGAACCGGTTGTGCGTGAAGGGCCGCTTCGGCTTCGATTACATCCACCACCCGCACCGCCTGACCAAGCCGCTGATCCGCAAGGAGGGCGTGTCCAAGCACGACGTGGACATCGACCCGCTCAACCCGCTGACCCATTTCCGCGAGGCGAGCTGGGAGGAGGCTCTGGAGGTCGCCACCGCCGGCCTGCGCAAGATCCGCGACGAGCGGGGCGGCTCGGCGCTCGCCGGCTTCGGTTCGGCCAAGGGCTCCAACGAGGAGGCCTACCTGTTCCAGAAGCTGGTGCGAGTCGGCTTCGGCACCAACAACGTCGACCATTGCACCCGCCTGTGCCATGCCTCCTCGGTGGCGGCGCTGATCGAGGGCATCGGGTCGGGCGCGGTGACGGCTCCCTTCATGGCGGCCAAGGACGCCGAGGTGATCGTCGTCATCGGCTCCAACCCGACGGAGAACCACCCGGTCGCCGCGACCTTCTTCAAGAACGCGGCCAAGCGCGGCGCCAAGCTGGTCATCATGGACCCGCGCGGTCAGGTGCTGAAGCGCCACGCCAGCCACATGCTCCAGTTCAAGCCCGGCCGCGACGTGCCGATGCTGAACGCCATGCTGAACGTCATCATCAGCGAGGGGCTGTACGACGCGCAGTATGTGGCCGAGCACACCCAGGACTTCGAGGAGCTGCGCGCCCACATCGCCAGCTACACCCCGGAGGCCATGGAGCCGGTCTGCGGCATCCCGGCTGAGCAGCTCCGCGAGGTCGCGCGCCTCTACGCCACCTCCAAGGGCTCGATCATCTTCTGGGGCATGGGCGTGTCGCAGCACACCCACGGCACCGACAACGTGCGCTGCCTGATCGCCCTGTCGCTGGTCACCGGCCAGATCGGGCGCCCCGGCACCGGCCTGCACCCGCTGCGCGGCCAGAACAACGTCCAGGGCGCCTCCGACGCCGGCCTGATCCCGATGATGTTCCCGGACTACCGCCCGGTGGACGATCCCGAGGTGCACGCCTTCTACGAGGATTTCTGGGACACCAAGCTGGACTCCAAGCGCGGCCTGACCGTCGTGGAGATCATGGACGCGATCCATGCCGGCTCGCTGAACGGCATGTACGTGATGGGCGAGAACCCGGCCATGTCCGACCCGGACGTGGAGCACGCCCGCGACGCGCTCGCCAAGCTCGACCATCTGGTGGTGCAGGACCTGTTCCTGACCGAGACGGCCAAATACGCCGACGTGGTTCTGCCCGCCTCGGCCTGGCCGGAGAAGACCGGCACGGTGACCAACACCAACCGCCAGGTCCAGCTCGGCCGCCAAGCCCTGCCGCCGCCGGGCGAGGCCCGGCAGGATCTGTGGATCGTCAACGCCATGGCCCGCGGCCTGGGTCTGGACTGGAACTACGAGCATCCGCGTGACGTGTTCCGGGAGATGAAGGGGGCGATGCCGTCGCTCGACAACATCACCTGGGAGCGGCTGGAGCGCGAGCGCTCGGTCACCTACCCCAGCCTGTCCGCGGACGATCCGGGCCAGGAGATCGTGTTCGGCGACGGCTTCCCCACGGCGTCGGGCCGCGGGCGTCTGGTCCCCGCCGACGTGATCCCGCCGGCCGAGGAGCCGGACGCCGAGTTCCCGATGGTCCTGACCACCGGGCGCCAGCTCGAGCATTGGCACACCGGGTCGATGACCCGGCGCGCCCAGGTTCTCGACGATCTGGAGCCGGAGGCGGTGGCCTACATGAGCCCGGCGGACCTGCGGCGGATGGGCGCCAAGGGCGGCGACCGCATGAAGGTCACCACCCGGCGCGGCACCATCGAGCTGAAGGCGCGGTCGGACTACAACGTCCCGTCCGGGCTGGTGTTCGTGCCCTTCTGCTACGCCGAGGCGGCGGCCAACGTGCTGACCAACCCGAAGCTGGACCCCTTCGGGAAGATTCCCGAGTTCAAGTTCGCTGCGGCCCGCATCGAGCCGGCGGCATAGCCAACCGGCGGCCCCCGCCCCCGCAAGGGGATGCCCGGGGGCCGCCACACCCGAGGACGACAACGGCGCGGATCCAACAGCGCCGGACGATTTCGAGAGGGATGGAGCGATGAAGACGCAAGCGCTGATGATGGCACCCCCCGCCCCGCGGGCCGAAGGCCGCGCGGAGACGGTGGACCGTGCGGCGAAGGGCAATCTCGTTCAGTCGCTGTCGCGGGCGCTGAGTATCATGACCATCCTCGGCCAGTCGGACAGCCCGATGAGCCTGACCGCGGTGGCCGAGGCGGCGCACCTCTCGCCGTCCACGGCGCACCGTCTGCTGACCACGCTGCAGGAGGAGCGTTACGTGCGCTTCGACCAGGGCAAGCGCGGCTGGGCGGTCGGGGTGCAGGCCTACATGACCGGCACCGGCTTCCTGAAGACGCGCAGCCTGCTCGACGTCGCCCGTCCGCGCATGCGCCGGCTGATGGAGGAGACCAGCGAGGTCGTCAATTTGGCGATCGAGGAGAACGGCGAGGCGATCTATCTGCACCGCGTCGGCGGTCCGCGCGTCGCCCAGGCGGCGCTGCCCGTCACCGACCGCACGCTGCTGCACTGTTCCGCCGTGGGCAAGGCGCTGCTCGCCGGCATGCCCGACACGCGGGTGCAGAGCATCGTGACCCAGCGCGGCATGCGCCAGTTCACCCGGACCACCGTGTCGTCGATCCCGGCGCTGCACCGGGAGCTGACCCTGACGCGCGACCGCGGCTACGCCGTGGACCAGGAGGAGCGGGTCAGCGGCCTGCACTGCGTCGCCGCGGCGATCTACGACGAGCAGGCCCGCGTCATCGGTGCCCTGTCGCTGTCGAGCACCAACCGGCGCCTGGACGACGCCCGCGTCGTGGCCTTCGGCGAGATGGTCAAGCGCACCGCCGCGGCGGTGACCGCCGAGATCGGCGGGCGCTTTCCCACCTGATCCCTGGGCCTGATCCCTGGCCCAACCCCTACGGAATTCGTATTCGCGCCGGCCGGGAGGCGCGATCCGCCCCGATCCGCAAATCCTTCGGATTGGGTCGAGGCGGCTGTTACCCCGGTTTTCCTTCCTGTCACGTAGTGCTGCCCTGAAGAAACTGACCGCGCCCGCAACGGCGCGGTTTTTTTTTCGCCAAATACTTTGTTTCCGTAATGTGGAAACGCGCGATTTCTTGTTGCGTGCCGGAGAAGACTCGGGCATCATTCTTCTTACACAGGGTTCATCACCCTTTGTATCGGGCGGGTTGTTGCTCCGCATTTTATGCGAGCCTCTCGGATACTGGCCGTGCTGGAAACAGCACGGCCTTTTTGTTACCGGGAGGCGCCGGAGGGGAGGGGCGATGCTGCGGTGCGGCAAAACAGCGCGGATGTCACCGCGGATCGAGCAGGCGCGGGCCGGGACCGTTCTCCGAAAGCTCGTCCCAGGGGTTGCGCAGCGGGCATTCGCCGAGCGACAGGCAGCCGCAGCCGATGCAGTCCTCCAGCCCGTCGCGCAGTTTGGTGAGCACGGCGATGCGCTCGTCCAGGTCCGCTTTCCAGGCCGCGGACAAGCGTTTCCAGTCCTCTGCGGTGGGCGTGCGGCCGTCCGGCAGGGTCTTCAGCGCCTGCGCGATGGTGGCCAGCGGGACGCCCAGACGCTGGGCGACCTTGATGACGGCGATGCGCCGGAGCACGTCGCGGGGGAAGCGGCGCTGGTTGCCGCTGCTCCGCCAGCTCGCGATCAGCCCCTTTGATTCGTAGAAGTGGATGGTGGACACTGCCACACCGGAGCGTTCCGCGACCTCGCCCACGGACAGGTCCTTGTCGATGTCGGCGGGATCGAGAATCGCCATCGCCGGGCCTCCCCTGGGGTTCGGAACCTCCTGACCTCAAGTGAAGTTGAGGTCATATCGAGAGAGAGTCAACAGCGCGCCGCATCGAGGGTAGCCGATGATTTCACCAACCTCCGTCGACTGGACTTCGCTCAACACCCTGCGCGCCACGCCGGGGCCGGAGGTGACGGCTCTGCCGGCCTCGTTCCTGACGATCACCAAGGCCGCGAACCTGAAGCCGGCCATCGTCCGCCCGGTGCTGGACGGGCTGTTGCGCCAAGGCTTCGTGCGCGAGTACGAGACCCAGTACGGCAAGGCCTACGCCCGTACGCCGGAGGGCAACCAGCGCATCCGCGAAGTGAAGGAGTGGCTGCGGTAAGATTCGAGATTCTTGTTGGACAACAGCTTCTTCACGGATTTCACGAATTCAAGCACGGATTTCACGGATTTTTCTTTGGCTTGCCCAGTGGTTGCGGACCGAGAAGGCATGCAATGCGCACGAATAAGATGATCCGGGAAATCCGTGTCTGAATCCGCGCAATCCGTGAAGCCCCTGTTGTCCGACAAGAAACCTGCCCCCGCACAACAAAAAAACGGCGCCCCTTTCGGAGCGCCGTCTTCGCGAGGTGTGCCGTCAGACTGTCGGGACGCGATCAGACAACCTTGTTGGCGTGCAACTCGGCGATCTGCTCCTGGGTGTAGCCGAGGCTGGCCAGAACCTCGTCGGAGTGCTCGCCGAGCAGCGGCGATCCGGTCACTTCGACGGTCATGTCGGAGAACTTGATCGGGCTGCCGACGGTCAGGTACTTGCCGCGGGCCTTGTGATCGACCTCGACGATCGTGCCGCTCTTGCGGAGCGACGGGCAATCGGCGATCTCCTTCATGGTCAGCACCGGCGCGCACGGGATGTCGAACTTGCGCAGGATGTCGACCGCCTCGTACTTCGTCTTGTCGGCCAGCCAGCCTTCGATGAAGGCGAAGATGTCGAAGATCTTGTCCTGACGCGCCTGAGCGGTGTTGTAGGCCGGATCGTCGATCCACTCCGGCTTGCCAAGGGCCTTACAAATCGGCGCCCAGGCATGGCCCTGGATGGTGAAGTAGATGTAGGCGTTCGGATCGGTCTCGGCGCCCTTGCACTTCAGGACCCAGCCCGGCTGACCACCGCCGCCGGCGTTGCCGCCACGCGGAACCACGTCGGAGAACTCGCCGTGCGGGTACTGCGGGTACTCTTCCAGGTAGCCGACGCGGTCGAGGCGCTGCTGATCGCGCAGCTTGACGCGGCAGAGGTTGATGACCGAGTCCTGCATCGACACGGCGACCTTCTGGCCCTTGCCGGTCTTCGAACGGCCCATGAGGGCGGTCAGGATGCCGATGGCGAGGTGCATGCCGGTGTTGCTGTCGCCGAGAGCGGCGGCGCTGACGGTCGGCGGGCCATCCCAGAAACCGGTGGTCGAAGCCGCACCGCCGGCGCACTGGGCGACGTTCTCGTAGACCTTCAGGTCCTCGTAATGGTGGCCGTCGCTGAAGCCCTTCACCGAGGCGACGATCATGCCCGGGTTCAGCTCGTTGATGCGCTCCCAGGTGAAGCCCATGCGGTCGAGCGCGCCCGGCCCGAAGTTCTCCACGAGGACGTCGGACTCCTTGATCAGCTTCTCAAGGATTTCCTTGCCCTGCGGGGTCTTGGTGTCCAGCGTCAGCGAGCGCTTGTTGCTGTTCAGCATCGTGAAGTAGAGCGCGTCCGCGTCGGGAATGTCACGGAGCTGGTTGCGGGTGACGTCGCCGGAACCCGGCCGCTCCACCTTGATGACGTCCGCGCCGTACCAGGCGAGGAGCTGCGTGCAGGCGGGGCCGGCCTGAACGTGGGTGAAGTCGATGATCTTGATTCCTTCGAGCGGCTTGCTCATGGCTCGTTTACTCCCTCTCACTTATTGCGATGCCGTTGTTGAGCACTGGACAACACGGACAAACTGGCGGGATGGGTTGTGGGTTACTGACTTGCGGACTCCAACTCCGACAGGCGTCGGCGGAGCTTGCGCTCCTCGGCCCAGCGGCTGCTCTCGTCGCGGATGATGGCGACGATTCCGGTCACCGTGCCGTCCGGCGCGGTCAGCAGGGCGACCGTGAAGGCGATGGACAGGGCGTGCCCGTCCTTGTGCAGGGCCGGGACGCGCAGCACCTCGCTGCCGTAGCGCGTTTGGCCCGTGCGCATGGTGTTGGCGTAGCCGTCCCAATGGCGCTGGCGCTGGCGTTCCGGAATGATGATGTCGAGCGATTGCCCCAGCGCTTCGCCCCCCGCGAAGCCGAACATCCGTTCGGCCGCCGGATTCCACAGAGTAATGGCGCCTTGCGCGTCGGACACGACGATCGCGTCCCCGGCGGCCATGACAAGCTGTGCGAAATCGACTGTTGCGCTCATGAAAGCATTCGCTCCGACACCGGACCCGAAATCTTCCGGCGCCGTCATGTTTTCTTCAAAACACGGCCGCACCGTTGATTTTGCACTCCGTTTCCGAAGCGCGATGGGATGTGAGATACCGTATACCAGATGCGAAATGCCTGGCAAGCCCTTTTGTGCGTTAGGCGAACTAATCGCGCTCCGGACCTTTCGCGGCAAATGCCGGACAGTCGGGGAGGGGCGGGAATCGGCCACGAAAAAGCCCCCCAGCCATGTGGGCCGGGGGGCTTCTCCCATTTCTTCTCGCCGAGGGAGGAGCGCGGACGTTACGTCGCCCGCACCGTGGGCAGGGTGAAGGACACCGACTCCGGACGGCCGGGCAGGGCGAGGCGTGCCTCCACCGGGGCGCAGCGGCTGACCACGGCGCCGCGGCGCAGGACGAACAGGCGGGTGGCGCGGGTGCGGATCGCTTCCACCGGATCGGCGGCCTGGAGCACGACCAGATCGGCGTGGCAACCCACCTCCAGACCGTAGCCGTCGAGGTGCAGCAGCTTGGCCGGAGCCTCGGTCACCGCGCGGAAGCAGGCGAGCATCCCGTCATAGCCGGTCATCTGCCCGACATGAAGGCCCATGTGCGCCACCTCCAGCATGTCGCCGGAGCCGAGCGGATACCAGGGGTCCATCACGCAGTCGTGACCCAGCGCGACGGTCAGGCCGGCGCCCATCAGCTCCGGCACGCGGGTCATGCCGCGGCGCTTGGGGTAGGTGTCGTGGCGCCCCTGGAGCGTGATGTTGATGAGCGGGTTGGCGATGACGCCGAGATTCGCCTCGACCATCAGCGGGATCAGCTTGGAGACGTAGTAGTTGTCCATGGAATGCATAGAGGTGAGGTGCGAGCCGGTCACCCGCTCCTGCATCCCCAGCCGCTGCGTCTCGTAGGCCAGCGTCTCGACATGGCGGGACAGCGGGTCGTCCGACTCGTCGCAATGCATGTCGACCAGCAGCCCGCGCTCCGCCGCGATCTCGCAGAGCAGCTTCACAGAGGCCGCGCCGTCGGCCATCGTCCGCTCGAAATGCGGGATGCCGCCGACCACGTCCACGCCCATGTCGAGGGCGCGCTTCAGCAGGTCCAGCGCGCCGGGAGCGCGCAGGACGCCGTCCTGCGGGAAGGCGACGAGCTGCAGGTCGAGGTAGGGGGCGACCCGCCGCTTCACCTCCAGCAGCGATTCCACGGCCAGCAGGCGCGGGTCGCAGATGTCCACATGGCTGCGGATCGCCAGCAGGCCGCGCGCCACCGCCCAGTCGCAATAGGCCAGCGCCCGCTCGACGATGGCGTCCTGGACAAGCTGCGGCTTCAGCTCCCCCCACAGCGCGATGCCCTCCAGCAGCGTGCCGGAGCGGTTGACCCGCGGCAGGCCGTAGCTGAGCGTGGAGTCCATGTGGAAGTGCGAATCGACAAAGGGCGGCGTGACCAGCCGGCCCGTGGCGTCGATCTCCTCCCCTGCGGGGCCGGGCAGGTCCTTCTCCACCGCGGCGATGCGGCCCTCGCGGACGCCGATGTCCATGCCGGTGCGGCCGTCGGGCAGCGTGGCGCGGCGCAGGATCAGATCGAACATCAGCGTTCTCCTTTGCGGTACGGGATCATCAGCGCCCGCGGGTAGGAGGCGCGGCGCGCCACCAGCACCAGCGCCAGGATGCTCAACAGGTAGGGCATCATCAGGAACAGCTGGTAGGGCAGAACGCCCCCCGCCACCTGCTGAAGCCGCAATTGCAGCGCGTCGAAGGCGGCGAACAGCACCGCGCCCAGCAGCGCCTTGCCGGGCCGCCAGGAGGCGAAGACGACCAGCGCGATGCAGATCCAGCCGCGCCCGTTGACCATGTTGAAGAAGAAGGCGTTGAAGGCCGACAGGGTGAGGAAGGCCCCGGCCAGCGCCATCAGCGCGCTTCCCGCCACCACCGCGCCGACGCGCACCGCGGTGACGCTCAGGCCCTGGGCCTCCGCCGCCGCCGGATTCTCGCCGACCATGCGCACCGCCAGCCCGACCGGCGTGCGGTAGAGGACGTAGGCGACCACGGCCACCAGGATCAGCGCCATGTAGGTCATCGGCGTCTGGGCCAGCGCGCCGGGCAGGTCCAGCGGCTGGAACGGCTCGATGGTCGGCGGGGTGCTCGCCTGCGGCAGGACGAGGCGGTAGACGAAGTAGGACAGGCTGGTGCCGAGCAGCGTGACGCCGATGCCCGCCACATGCTGCGACAGGCCCAGCGGCACCGTCAGGGTGGCGTGCAGCAGACCCATCAGCCCGCCGCACAGCGCCGCCACCAGCACGCCGGTCCACAGGTCGGCGCCCTGGTAGACGGCCATCCAGCCGGCCATGGCGCCCATCGTCATGATGCCCTCGATGCCGAGGTTCAGCACGCCCGCCCGCTCGCACAGCAGCTCGCCCAGCGTGCCCAGGATGTAGGGAGTGGCGATGCGCAGCACCGCCGTCCAGAAGGCGGCGGAGACCAGGATGTCGAGGATCGTTTGGAACAGCTCCATGGCGCTCACCCCCGCCGCAGCCGGTAGCGCGTCAGCAGCCCGGCGACCAGCATGCACAGCAGGCTGGTGGCGACGAGCACGTCGGCGATGTAGTTGGGCACCGGCATGGCGCGGCTCATGGCGTCGGCGCCGACGAAGATGCCGGCGATGAAGACCGCGGCTCCGACCACGCCCACCGGGTGCAGCTGCGCCAGCATGGCGACGACGATGCCGCTGTAGCCGAAGCCCGGCGACAGGTCGAGCGTCAGGTAGCCCTTCAGCCCGCAGACCTCGATCACCCCGGCCAGACCGGCCAGCCCGCCGGACAGCAGGGCGGTGCGCAGCATGACGCGGGTCACCGGCATGCCGGCGAAGGCCGCGGCGCGCGGGTTGGCGCCGACCGCCCGGTTCTCGTAGCCCCAGATGGTCCGGGTGTCGATCAGCCAGAGCAGGGCCGACAGGCCCAGCGCGACCAGCAGGCCGGTGTGCAGCCGCGTGCGCTCCACCAGCTTGGGCAGCTCGGCGGCCTCGACGACGGGGGCGGACTGCGGCCAGCCCATGCCCATGGGGTCCTTCAGCGCGCCCTCCAGCAGCATGGAGACGAGCAGCAGGACGATGAAGTTCAGCAGCAGCGTGGTCACCACCTCGTCCACGCCGAAGCGCACCTTCAGCACGGCGGGGCCGAGCAGCGTGGCGCCGCCGGCGGCGGCCCCGGCGATCATCACGGTCGGCAGCAGCAGCCAGACCGGCAGATCGAGCACCCCACCGCCCAGCACGACGGCGGCAAGCGCGCCCATATAAAGCTGCCCCTCCGCCCCGATGTTCCACAGCTTGGCGCGGAAGGCGACGGCGGCGGCGAGGCCGGTGAGGATCAGCGGGGTGGCGCGGGTCAGCGTTTCGGTCAGGGCGAAGCGGGAGCCGGCGGCCCCCTCCAGCAGCAGGCCGTAGGCGCGCAGCACCGGTGCGCCGGTCCAGGCGACCAGCAGCGCGCAGAGCGCCAGCGCCGCCGCCACCGCCGCCACGGGCGCCAGCAGGCGGGCGGCCAGCGGGGTATGCTCTCGCGGTTCAAGCCGCATCGACGATCTCCGGCAAAATCTCCCAATGCCCGGCCATCAGCAGGCCGAGCTGGCGGACCGACACGCGGCCGTGGGGCAGAACGGGGGTGAGGCGCCCGTGATAGGCGACGGTGATGCCGTCGGCCAGCGCCAGGATCTCATCCAGATCCTCGGAGATCACCAGCACCCCGGCCCCGGCGGCGCGGGCCTCCAGCAGCCGTCCGTGGACGTAGGACACCGCGCCGACGTCCAGGCCGCGGGTTGGCTGGCTCGCCAGGATCAGGTCCGGCCCGTGGGCCAGCGTGCGGCCCAGGATCAGCTTCTGCATGTTGCCGCCGGACAGCAGCTGCGTGCGGGCGTCCGGACCCGGACAGCGCACGTCAAACGCCTCGATCACCTCCTCGGCGTAGGCGCGGGCGGCCCCCCGGCGGATCAGGCCGAAGCGCTGGAAGGCGGGGTCGTGGTAGCGTTCGGCGATCAGGTTCTCCCACACCGCCATGGCGCCGACGAGGCCGGCGGCGTGCCGGTCCTCCGGGATGCGGGCGACGCCGCGCCGGACCATCTCCGCCGGTTCCGCGTTGCCGATGGCCTCGCCCTTCAGCGCCATGGTGCCGGAGTCGGGGTGGATCAGGCCGCTGACCAGCTCGGCCAGCGCGGTCTGCCCGTTGCCCGACACGCCGGCGATGCCGACGATCTGGCGGCGGCGCACGGTCAGGTCCACGCCGTCAAGCAGCGGACGCCCGTGGCCGGAGGCGACGGTGACGCCGGACAGCGTCAGCACCGGCTCGCCCGGCTCCAGCGGGGCGGGGGTGGGCGGCTTCAGGGCGCGCCCGACCATCAGCTCGGCCAACTCCTCGCGGTCGGTCTCGGCGGTCCTGCGGGTGGCGACGAGGCGCCCGCCGCGCAGCACGGCGACGGTGTCGCTGGCGGCGAAGACCTCGTTCATCTTGTGGCTGATGAAGACCACGGCCAAGCCGTCGGCGGTCAGGCGGCGCAGCGTGTCGAACAGGCTGGCGGATTCCTGCGGGGTCAGGACCGCGGTCGGCTCGTCCAGGATCAGGACGCGGGCGTCGCGGTAGAGCGCCTTCAGGATCTCGGCCCGCTGCCGCTCGCCCACCGACAGGTCGCCGACCAGCGCGTCGGGCCGCACCTCCAGCCCGAAGCGGCGGGCGAGGTCGAGCAGCTTCGCCTTGGCGGCGGCGCGGTCGGAGCGCGGGCGCCACAGCGACTCCGTGCCCACGGCGATGTTGTCGAGCACCGACAGGTTGTCGGCCAGCGTGAAATGCTGGTGGACCATGCCGATCCCGGCGGCCAGCGCCGCGCGGGGGGAGCCGGGGGGGAGCGGCTGGCCGAACGCCTCGATGCTGCCCTCGTCGGCCACGTAATGGCCGAACAGGATGTTCATCAGGGTCGTCTTACCGGCGCCGTTCTCGCCCAGCAGGGCCAGCACCTCGCCCTTGTGGAGCGTCAGCGAGATCGAATCGTTGGCGACGAGCGGCCCGAACCGCTTCGTGATGCCGGAGAGGCGGAGGACGATGGGGGGTGATGTCATGGATGTCCGCGGGGTGCCGGAAGGCAAAGTGACTTTCCCTCTCCCGTCCCGGGAGAGGGTGCCCGCGAAGCGGGCGGGTGAGGGTGGAGCCGAGGATCAAAGCGCTGATTCTTGGCGGCACCCTCACCCTCCCGCGCTTTGCGCGGGCCCCTCCCTCTCCCGGGGCGGGAGAGGGACTGAAAGGCGATGCTTTTTAGGAGATGTGGATCACATCGTCGACTTGGGCTCGTTGTCGTTCACCTTCACGGTGAACTTGCCGTCGAGGATTTCCTGCTCGCGGGCCTTCACCTTGGCCATCACGTCGGCGGGAACCTTGCCCTCGAAGGTGCCGAGCGGGGCGAGGCTGGAGCCCTTATGGACCATCTGGCTGTAGGGGCCGTAATCCTCGGCCTTGTAGCTGCCGGCCTTCACCGCGGCGATGGCACGGTCGACCGACGGCTCCATGTGCCAGAGCGCGCTGGCGACCACGGTCTCCGGATACTGCGGCTGGGTGTTGATGACGTTGCCGATGGCCAGGACCTTGCGCTCCTTGGCGGCGTCGGACACGCCGAAGCGCTCGGCGTACATCACGTCGGCGCCGCGGTCGATCATCGCGAAGGCGGCTTCCTTGGCCTTCGGCGGGTCGAACCAGGACCCGATGAAGCTGACCATGAACTTCACGTTCGGGTTCACCTCCTTGGCGCCCTCCATGAAGGCGTTCATCAGGCGGTTCACCTCCGGGATCGGGTAGCCGCCGACCATGCCGATGACGTTCGACTTGGACACCGCACCCGCGATCATGCCGGTCAGATAGGCCGGCTCCTGGATGTAGTTGTCGAAGACCGAGAAGTTCGGCTCCTGCGGCTTGAAGCTGGAGCCCATGACGAAGGCGGTCTTGGGATAGTCCTTGGCGACGGCGCGGGCCGCGCGCTCGACGCCGAAGACCTCGCCGAAGACCAACTGCTGGCCGCCCTCGGCGTACTGGCGCATCACGCGCTCATAGTCGGTGTTGGCGACCGACTCGGCCCAGACATACTCGATCTCGCCGCGGGCCTCGGCGGCCTTCAGGGCGGTGTGGATGCGGCTGACCCACTGCTGTTCGATCGGCACGGTGTAGATGCCGGCGACCTTGACCTTCGACTGAGCCCAGGCGGGCAGAGCCATCGCCGCAACGGCGGCCGCCGCCGCGCCGCACAGGACGGCGCGACGCGCCACGCCCAACAGGTTCCCCATTTTGCAACCCCCTCCGTCTGCTTTGCTGTTTCGGCACAGATGTGCAGCAGAGGCGTTGCAACGGCAATGCCATTCCGTGCGCGTCAGCCCTGCTGCGGCTCTCACGGGTCGGCAGGGTGGCATGTGACCAAATGGGCGGCAACGATTCTCAGCGGGTGCCGTAAAGCCGGTCGCCGGCGTCGCCCAGGCCGGGCAGGATGTAGCCGTTCTCATCCAGCCGCTCGTCCACCGCGGCGGTGAAGACGGGCACGTCCGGATGCGCGTCGTGGAAGGTGCGCAAGCCCTCCGGGGCGGCCACCAGCACCGCCAGCTTGATGGCGGCGGCCCCCGCGTCCTTCAGCCGGTGCACCGCCGCGACGGCCGTGTGACCGGTGGCGAGCATGGGATCGACCAGGATGACCAGCCGCTCTTCGATGTCCTCCGGCACCTTGAAGAAATACTCGACGGGGGTCAGCGTCTCCTGGTCGCGGTAGAGGCCGATGTGCCCGATGCGGGCCGACGGCAGCAGCGTGCGCATGCCGTCGAGCAGCCCTTGCCCGGCCCGAAGGATGGAGACGAGGCACAGCTTCTTGCCGGTCAGCAGCGGCGCGTCGAAACTGGCCAGCGGCGTTTCCATCGGGCGGTCCTCCAGGGGAAGGTCGCGCGTCAGCTCGTAGCCCATGAGCTGCGACACCTCCCGCATCACCTCGTGGAACCGGGCGGTGGGGGTCTCCCGCCGCCGCAGAAGGGTCAGCTTGTGCTGGACCAGAGGATGGTCGATGACCGTCAACGTCGGGATGGGGAGCGTCGGAATGGGCGACGTCGGGTTGGGCATGGGCGACCCTTCGGGTGGTTGGCGTCACATCAGAAGACGGTTCCGTCGCTGCGGATGCGGATCGGCGGGCCGCCGCCGGGGCGGCGCTCGCGGGCGATCCGGCGTCCGGCGGTCCAGGTCCCGCCCTGGAGGACCTTGGCGAGCGGGAAGCTCTCCGCGGGCACGCCCAGACGGGCGCGCACGTCGTCGGCGAGACGGTCGAGCAGGGCGACGGTCAGGGCGCGCCACTCCACCACGGCCTCGTCCCCCACCTCCAGCTCGTCGGTGAGGAGGCGCGGGTCCTTCGGCATCAGAACGCCGCCGTCCACCAGCAGCCCGCCGTTGCGGTATTCCGGCAGGCCGGTCAGTCGGTCCAGCCCGGTGACGGCGATGCCCGCCCCCTCCAGCGGCTCGACCAGCGAATAGCTGAGCCATTGCGACAGCTTGTGGAAGGGGACGAGGCCGACCGCCGAATGAGTCCAGCTGTCGCCGAGATTGACGCCGCCGCGCTCGATCCGGCCAGGCCAGATCGGCCCCAGCCCGCGCAGCACCGCGTCGAGGATCGCGGTGGCGGGAAGCGTGCCGTCCACGGCCCGCGCCTTCAGCGCGTCGTAGAGGGTGCCGACCCGCCCCGGCCGTCCGAACAGGCCGGGCGCGTCAGCCAGCGCGCTCCCCAGCCGGCGGAGCAGCGCCGCGCGCCCCTCCAGCCCGACCAGCGGGTTGTCCGGCCCGGCCTGGAAACCGCGGGCGAGTGTTTCCTCGGTCATGGCGGAGAGGGCGGCCGCGTCGGCGCGCAGCGGGGCGTGGGCCGGATCGTCAGCGAAGCCGCCCGCGCGGAACAGGTCGAAGCTGGCGATGGCCAGCCCTTCGGAGCGCGCCAGCTCGATCCCCGCCGCGTCGCGGTAGCGCCAGCGGTCGCCCGCCCCAGCGTCGAGCAGGACGCTGGTCACCGCGAGGTCGAAGCGGATGCGCGCGATCTCGTCGGCGTCCGCGCTCAGTTCGGCGGCGAGCGTCGCCCAGCGGTCGTCGCCGTTCACCACGAAATGCCGCCAGCGGCTGTGGTAGGGGACATCCAGGTCCGGGTAGGACTCCCGCGTCACCGCGGCGACCAGGGCAGCGGCATCAAGCAGCCGCTCCGGGCGAAGCTCGAAATGGGCGAGGTCGCCGCGCTCGGCCTTCGCCAGGATCGCGTGGGCGCGCTGGCGCACCGCGTCGGCGGAGAGCAGCCACCCCACATCATCGTCGCCGACGGTGCTCAATCGGTCAGCCCCCGGCCCTTGGCGACGGTCAGCTCCTCCGCGGTCGGCACGGCGGGGGTGAAGTAGCCGGCGGCCTTCTTGGCGTCCATCTCCACCTTGGCGTCGTCGGGGATCAGTTCGTCGGGGATCGGGATTTGCTCCACGATCTCGATGCCGGCGCGGCGGATGGCGTCGGACTTCATGTTGCTCATCGACACCATGCGGTCGATGCGGCTGACGCCCAGCCAGTGGAAGACGTCGGGCATCAACTCCTGGAAGCGCATGTCCTGGACGCCGGCCACGCACTCGGTCCGCTCGAAATAGGCCTCCGCCCGGTCGCCGCCGGGCTGCCGCTTGCGCGCGTTGTAGACCAGGAACTTGGTCACCTCGCCGAGCGCGCGCCCTTCCTTGCGGTTGTAGATGATGAGGCCGGCGCCGTTCTCCTGGGCGGTGCGGATGCACTCCTCGACGCCGTGGGTCAGGTAGGGGCGGCAGGTGCAGATGTCGGAGCCGAAGACGTCCGACCCGTTGCACTCGTCATGGACCCGGCAGGCGACCTTGCGCGCCGGGTCGGTCAGCGCCGCCACGTCGCCCAGGATGTAGACGGTCAGGCCGTTGATCGGCGGCAGGAAGACCTTCAGGTCGGGGCGGGTCACCAGCTCCGGGAACATGCTTCCGGTGTGCTCGAACAGGCCGCGGCGGAGCGCGCTCTCGGTGATGCCGAAGCGCTTGGCGATGCCGGGCAGGAACCACACAGGCTCGATGGCGACCTTGGTCACGCGGGCGTCGCCGCTGGGCAGCAGGATCTGGCCGTCCGCCGCCAGCCGCCCGGCGCGCATGGCGTCCACCAGCTCCGGCATCTTGATGCGGGCCTTGGTCACGGCGATGGTCGGGCGGACGTCGACGCCGCGCGCCAGATGATCGCCGAAGGCGTCGCTGACCATATGGCCGAAGGGGTCGATGGAGACGATCTTCTCCGGGTCGCCCCATTGCGGGTGCGGGCCGATCGGCTCCGCCGGCGCGGTGTTGGTCAGGTCCGGCACGTGATAAGCGCTGAGCTGCCCCGCCGCGACGGCGAGCGCCCGATAGACCGCGTAGCTGCCGGCGTGGGCGCCGATGGCGTTGCGTTGCGCCGGGTCGGAGAGGGAGGCGACGACCGGGCCGCGCTCCGCAGCGGTGGGGGCGCCCCAATGGACCGGGGTGTAGCGCGGCTTGGCGCCGCCGGTCGGGTGCGAGGCGAGAACGATGTGACGTTGCGGCTGGTTGCGGCGGCTTTCCATACGGACGCTCCCGATGCCATTCACCATGCGTCAGTGTGACACAGTTTCGGCGCCTGCGAACACCAAATCGAATGGCCGCAACCTCTGACGTTCGTTCGGTTTTCGACCCGCCATTTCCGCCGGGGGGCACCACCTTCGGGGAATAAGGGGTGCCCGAAATTTGTCCCAGGGCGGATGGTTGGAGCCAGAGCTTGGGCACACGATCTGCTGTTAGGATCGGGTCAACCGATCGCAGAAAAAGGATGCAGGGAATGTCCGTCCACTCAGGCGCGGGCCATTCAGGCAAAGGCGGAATTGGCAAGCGTGGTTGGGGTGTGGCGCTGGGAAGCCTGGTGCTGACCGTCGCGCTGGCCGCCCCGGCGCTGGCCGATGACCACAAGCATTGGCGCAAGCCCAAGCACAAGCACCACCACCATGGCCATGGCCCCGTGGTGATCTACGAGCCGCCGCCGCCCGTCGTGGTGATGCGCCGCCCGCCGCCCGTCTATTACGCTCCGGCCCCGCGTGTGGTCTACGCACCGCCGCCGCCACCGGTCTATTACGCGCCCGCCCCGGGCCTCAGCGTGCAGATGAACATCCCGCTGCGCTGAGTGCGCCGTCCTGCGGAAGGCGGCCCGCGAGCGGGCGCGCCTTCATCGCAGGGCTTTCACTGGAGGACCGTCACCGCAGGACGCGGCACGGGTCCACGATCAGCATGTCCACCGGCTCGTCCTCGCCCTTGGCCGGCATGTCCTCATGCTTGGGGATCAGCAGGCAGCGCCCGTCCTGAAGCAGGACGGCCTTCACCCGGAACCACATCGTCTTCGGGTTGCTGCCGAAGGTGATTTCAAACGAATCGCCCGCCGCGATGCGCGCGGGCACCGCGACGTTTCCATACTCGCGGCAGGTGTGGGTGAACACCCAGTTGCGGCACAGTTTGAAGGTGGCCGACCCGCTGGTGGTCACCAGCGACACGCTCTGCCCCAAGGCGGGAGCCGACGCCGCCTGCGCCGGCGCGCCCGCAAGCGCGGTTGCCGAGGCCGCCGCCAAAGCCGCCATCCACAGCGCCGCCACCATCCTCATGCCCGTCATCATTCACCATCCGTCGTGGCGCACAGTGTAGCACGTGCGGCTTCGCCCACGGGTTGACACTTCGGAAGGGCGGACTCCGCGCCGGCTCGCACCACGCTGTCCACACCGGGACGTTGGAGGCATTCCGGATGTGAACCGGTCGGCCTCCCGCCTGTGACCAGCCTGGGGCATGGACGCCGAACGGTGCTGCGCGAGGGCGGCGGCGGTGCCCCCGGCGCGTCCCCCGCAAAGCCAGGGCCGGCCTGCTGTTGCGCCGCCGCATCAGGCAAAGCCTGCCGCCGGCCGCTCCTATTTGCCACAAATGGTTAATTCATTTTAAATGAATTGTTAGTATCTCGTTAACCATCTGAGGCCACCGTCTGCCCATCGAAACCGCAATGGAATAGACAAATGGCGACGACCTCCACTGGTTTGACCAAGTCCAAAATCGTCGTGAACGCCTATGGCACCTCTTCGGACGCTGTGAATCCTCACTTTCGTCTGATGATCGACGGCAAGGATGTTGGTCAGGCGTCGGTGGGCTCGGCCGAGCCGAAAGCCTATACATTCGACGTTGACGTTTCCTCTGGTCAGGCACACAAAGTCCAGGTTGTTTATGACAACGACGATGTGAACGCCGGGTCGAACCGCGACCTGGGCATCAAGTCGATCGTCATCAACGGCCACACGCTGAGCCCGACCGACGCGAGCTATGAGCGGCACGACGACACCGGCGGGACCATGGCCGGGCAGGAAGGCCTGTGGTGGAACGGGGCGCTGAGCTTCTCCACCCCGGCGTCGCTCTACGGTGCCACGCCCAATACGGCCACCAATACGGCGACCTCCGGCAGCACCCCCGCCGCGCCGGAGGCCGACAGCGCCGCCACGGGCGGCAGCGATGGCTCCGCCGCCACCGGCTCCTCGACCATCACCATCAACGCCCGCGGCACCGCCGCGGCGGGCCAGAACGCGCACTTCACGGTGCTGGCGGACGGCAAGACGATTGGCGAGGGCATGGCCGGCACGGAGGCGAAGGACTTCTCCTTCAAGACCGATCTGGCCGCCGGTCAGGCGCACAAGATCCAGGTCCAGTACGACAACGACGCCACCGTGAACGGTCAGGACCGCAACCTGCATGTCGGCAGCGTGACCATCAACGGGCACGCGTACGCCCCGACCGACTCCGCGGTCAGCTATGACAAGGGCGCGCTCGACGGCAAGGACGTCATCAAGGGGCAGGCCGACCTGTGGTGGAACGGCACGCTGGTGGTGGACGCCGACAAGGGCCTGTTCACCTCCGGCTCCGCCTCCGCGCCCTCCACGACGCCGGCCGCGCCGACCACGCCGACCGCCCCGGTGACGACGCCCTCCACCGACAGCGGCGCCGGGTCCAGCGGCGGCTACCTGCACACCGAGGGCAGCCAGATCGTCGACAGCGCCGGCAACAACGTGAAGCTGACCGGCGTCAACTGGTTCGGCGCGGAAGGCTACGCCTTCGCCCCGCAGGGTCTGTGGCAGGACAGCTACAAGAACATCATGGACCAGATGCAGGACCAGGGCTTCAACACCATCCGCCTGCCCTGGTCGGACGCCATGCTGGACAACGGCCGCATGCCCACCGGCATCGACTATTCGAAGAACCCGGAGCTTCAGGGCAAGACCAGCCTCGAGGTGTTCGACAAGATCATCGAATACGCCGATCAGACCGGCATGAAGATCATCCTCGACCACCACCGCTCCGGCGACGGTGCCTCGGCCAACGAGAACGGGCTCTGGTACACCAGCCAGTACCCGGAATCGAAGATGATCGAGAACTGGAAGATGCTGGCCCAGCGTTACGCCGACAACCCGTCGGTCGTCGCCGCCGACCTGCACAACGAGCCGCACGGCCAGGCCACCTGGGGCGACGGCAACCAGGCCACCGACTGGAAGGCCGCGGCGGAGCGCATCGGCAACGCCGTCCAGTCGGTCAACCCGAACTGGCTGCTGATCGTCGAGGGCGTCGAGAACTCGTCGGAGGGGACCTACTGGTGGGGCGGCAACCTGGACGGCGTGAAGACCGACCCGGTCGACTTCAACATCGACAACAAGCTGGTCTATTCCGTCCACGACTACCCGCCGTCGATGGCCGGCTTCGGCTGGTTCAATGACCCCAGCTACCCGAACAACATGAAGGACATCTGGACGGACGCCTGGGGCTGGATCGTCCAGAAGGACATCGCGCCGGTCCTCGTCGGCGAGTTCGGCACCAAGCTGGAGACCAGCCAGGACAAGCAGTGGCTCGACGCCATGGTCAAGTACATGGACGGCGACTACAACGGCGACGGCAAGTCCGATCTGGCGGCAGGCGACCAGGGCGTCAGCTTCACCTACTGGGCCTGGAGCCCCGGCTCGGGCGACACCGGCGGCATCATGACCGACGACTGGGCGGTGAACACGGCGAAGATGAGCGCCATCGAGCCGGCCCTGTTCGACGGCACGATCGCCTGATCGCACAGTTGGTCCGTTGAGGAATCGCCCGGCGTCGGAGGATCTCCGGCGCCGGGCTTTTCCCGTTTTCCAGCGCCGCCGTTACGCCGAGGCCGCTCCGCGCGGGCGGAACAGCGCTTCCGCCTCGGCCCGCGGGTCGTGGAAGAGGCTGCCCGGCTGCCCCGGACGCCCGCCGCCGGCCAGGATGGCGACCGTCTCGGCCAGCCACAGATAGGGCCCGCTGCGCCCGGCTTCGGGAAGGCGGGACAGGTCGCGCAGGTAATTGCCGACCGCCTGGGTCAGCGCCTGCTCGCCCGTGGCGCCCTGCACCCGTCCGGCGGCGGCAGCGAAGCGGCGGCGTTCCTCCGCGTCCGTCTTCACCCGCTCCTCCACGGCCTTCAGAAGCGCCGCCCGGGTGCGGGGACCGTTCAGCAGGTTCAGAGCCATCACGACCGGATCGACCGGCCTCGCGGGGCG